>JBCCJR010000156.1:0-10936 GCA_039045805.1 Cyanobacteria bacterium P01_C01_bin.118 | reverse complement strand
GCCGGTGGGGAGGCGTAGGAGGGTGTGGACGTCGCATTCTTGCAATAGCTCACGGCGGACGGTTTCGCCTGCACCACCTTCAAAGAGAACATTATCAGGAACGACAACGGCGGCTCTGCCGTGCATTTTTAGTAGGGTTTTGACGTGCTGTAGAAAGTTGAGCTGCTTATTGGATGTGGTGGAGTAAAAGCCGTCGCGTTCGTAGGTGAGGGTTTCTTTTTTTGCTTTACCTTCTTCGTTAAAGATGGTGATGCTGCTCTTTTTGCCGAAGGGGGGATTGGTGAGCACCATTTGGAAGTAGTCGCCAGGGTGGGACAGTAGGCTGTCTTTGGCTTGGATGATGGTTTCGTTGTCTTTGCCTTCGATGCCGTGGAGGTAGAGGTTCATGGCGCAGAGGCGGACGACGCTATCGGCGACGTCATTGCCGCGAAAGGTGTTGTAACGGAGGAAGCGTTTTTGGGCTTTGTCCAGGGGGTAGGTTTTGGTGAGGTAGTCGTGGGCGACAAGGAAGAAGCCGCCGGTACCGCAGGCGGGGTCGCAGATGGTTTCGCCGGGTTGGGGTTGCATGACTTCGACCATGGCCTGGATTAGGGGGCGGGGTGTAAAGTACTGACCGGCACCGCTTTTGGTGTCTTCGGCATTTTTCTGGAGGAGGCCTTCGTAGATGTCGCCTTTTACGTCGGTGTCGAGACCGATCCAGGTTTCTTCGTTGATGAGTTTGAGCAGGCGTTCGAGTTTGGCGGGGTCCTGGATTTTGTTTTGGGATTTGCGGAAGATGACGCCGAGGAGTCCCTGGGATTTGCCGAGGGTTTCGAGGGTTTTACGGTAGTGATCTTCTAGGGGTGTTCCGGCTTTGGTGAGTAGGGTTTGCCAGCTGTGCTTTTTGGGGATGATGGCGGTTTTGCCGAGCAGGGTGGTTTGTTCGTCGGCCATTTTGAGGAACAGCAGGTAGGTGAGCTGTTCGACGTAGTCGCTGTAGCTGACGCCATCGTCACGGAGGACGTTGCAGTAGTTCCAGAGTTTTTGGACGATGGAGGCGGATTCGTTAGGCATGTGGGGCGGCTAGCTGGCGGTACGGGCGACTCTATCAGATGCGTGGACCTGAGTGGTAAGAAATATGATGATGTCTTGGATTAGGGAATGCTGGCTTAACGTTTGCTTTGTCGGTTCAGTTAGCTGGCTGAGGGTAGTTTGGATAAAATCCTTTGCTCCTGCAGAATATTGGCTCAAGAGTTCCTTGGGATCCTTTTGGCCCAGCTGCCATTCTAAGTCAGTGAATTGACGACCGATGAGGTGTTCAAATAGGGAGCGATCTTGTAAAAAAACGGCCTCAATTGTTGGCACAGCTTGCAAAATTTTGTAAGGGGTGCCTACTGCAGCACTACGGGTTAAAAAGTCCAGGTCTTGCTGATAGCTATGGATGGCCTCAGGGTTACTGGTATCGGCATCGATAACTAGTAAAACAGGGATCTGCCGATCCAGCAGAAGGCTGCGGGCCATGGTTTCTGCACCGTATTTGCCTTCGCCATTGATAAATTTGACATCCTCTAGCAATGTTTCATCTAACAATGCTCGAAGGATTTTGGCGTCAGACGGACCTTCAACGACAATATACGCTTTAGTCATAGGTTTTGGGCCTCCTCTGTTCTGGAATTGTAGTCGGGTTTCCCTTTTTCGATGCAGACGCGATATTTTTTGATCAATGATTGTCGCATGCAGCCTTGTTCTAGGGCGTAGGTGATTTCGCTACCGTTCCAGAGTAAAACCATTTGGGGGCTGAGGTACTGGGCCAGGATGGATGCGGGTGGTGTGAACCCGCTGCGGCTGAAGACTACTCCAATTGTAGAAGCATGACGGCGGAGTAGCTGGTTTCGCATTTTGGCGATGGGTTCGACGTTGAGGGGCTCAGTTTGGTCCTTGGCTTCGATCAGGCAGGTAAGACCGTCGCAATAGACGACACCGTCGATTTGCTCGACGATTTGGTTTTCGTCGGTTAATGCATACTGCGAGGTCATGTCGCTGAGTTGGACGCCGTAAGGATAGGTGATGTCTGCGCCTTCGAGTTGAAAGGCACGCAAGATAAAGTATTCGAAGGCTTTGCCAGGTGCCCAATCTGGGGTGTTGCGATCTTGGATCGATTGCCAGAACTGGAGCAGTTCCGTCCGGTCATAGGCTTCTATTCTGGCTTGGTAGTCGGCAGCAGTAGGCATATGAGTAGCAACTTTATCTACGGACCTTCTTGAGGCTGGGCTATTGGATCCTATTTATTTGGAGTGTGCCCTGAGGTATCGGTTGTTATCCCAAGTTTTGTCATGAAGGTATTGTCGTAGGTGGCCGTTTGCCAGTTACGGGCTGATTTGACCTGTTCGACGGTGAGGCCTTTGGCATGGGTCAGATCGGCTTCGCTGAGGTTGGCATTTTGAAAATTACATCGGGTGACGTCGGCTTGAATAAGCTTGACTTGGGTAAGATTTGCATCACTGAGGTTGGCATTTTTGAGGTTGGCTTCGGTGAGGTTGCTGTTGTAAAAGCTAGCGCCTTGAAAGTTACTGCCGGAGAGGTTGGCTTGTCCGAAGTGGGAGTGGTGAAAAAGAGTGCCTTGAAAGTTATCTCTAAGAAATGAGCAGCGTCTGAAGTCGCAGGATTGTAAGTATATAGGGCTATTGGGTGGTTGTTTAGATCGATCACACCGACCCAGCACGATAATGGCGGGGGTAATATCTTTATCAATATTAGGTTTTTCAGGGAGTTCTTCCCAAGCTATCCAGTTACGCCGATCTCGAATAAATGCGGCTAGGATTTCCATGACGGTCCAGTAGTCGCGGGGGGAGTCTTGGGCGATGCGTTCTAGGGAATAGATGCCACCGATGCGTACGGCAGTTTGTTCGTGGCCAAGTTGTTCTACAGCGACGGAGAAGCGTTCGGTGATGTTTTGTTCTTGGGAGGCGGCTAGCTGTCGGCGGGAGAGGACAATATTCCAGAAGAAATGGTGGCTATGGTTTGAATTAGGGTAATGCCTGCTTGGGAACGATCTTTGGGATCAAGATTTTGCCAGTTTTGGTAAATATCAATGCCTGTGGGGATGCCGATGGTGACGGCAAAGGTAACACCCAGAATGCAACCGACTGGACCAATCCATCTATCACAGTTTTGGGCTACTCTCTTGAGAAATCGGTTGATGCCTAATGATTTGCGGTTCATGACGCCTGCTCCTCGTTTGATGCATCGGTGATTTCTAGCTGTTTTGTTTTAGTGGTTTTTCGAGTTTTCTTGTTCTTGGTTGTTGTTTTTCGTTTCTTGCTTTTTGCTTCCTGCTGTGCTTTTTCGGTCTGGATACGTTCTAGAAGTAATGAAGCTGGCTCATCATTTGGGTCTTGAGGGACTAGCTTGCCTTCAAAGGCTCTTTTTAGAATGCTTTGACGGAGTTTTTCAGCTTTTTTTAGATCGCTTATAATATCAGTCTCAATACGATCACAGATAGAGAAACAAGCTTCAATTTCTTCAACGATCTTCTCTTGCTCAAGATATGAGCAAACAGGAACTGGGATCTCATTTAAAATATTTTCGTTGAGATTACGCATCGTCGTACCAATACTATGATGTTCAAGATATGTTTTCGTATCGCGTGAACTCAGAAAATATGAGTAATAGAAACTATTCAAAGACTTCGCTGATCTAATATATAAACTGCCTGTACCGCATAGAAAACCATCTTCTTTTTCTGTTACAAGTGCGCAGCGACCCATTTCTCCACGCCGTCCCATAATAATGTCACCCTCTTCCAGAGAATATTTTTTCAACTCATCAAATTTCTTTTGAGTAACTGTAAAATTAGTGTCTACATTAATTTTCAAATCATTAATATGCGTGGGATTTATCGCTGGGATCCCTCCCGTAATATAGTCAGCTTTGTGTAACAAGGAACCAAAAGGACCGATTTGAATTTTGATCGATACATTACCTAGTTTTGCCCAAAACCATCCATCTGGAAGGATTCTTAAATCACTCAGATCATTTTGGTTGAGTGCAGATAAATCTTTCAGTTTTTTGGGTTTACTGGGTCTCTTGCCTACCTTTCCGTGAGCTTCCCAAAACTCAACCTCTGTTTGCCAAACATCTAATAATTTTTGATAGCACTGTTCTCGCTCGGTTTTAATATGAGTTAATAGTGTATCGACTGATTTCAGTTGACCTCGCTGTTGTTGTTTTTTACGCCAGTCTTGGGTCAGCTTGCCTTCCACGGCTGCCTTTAGCACTGCCTGACGGTAGCGTTTTAGTTTGACTTTGAGCTTTTTCAGCAGGTCAACCCCGGCATCCAGTTGGGTGAAAAGCTCCTCGATTTTGTTAACGATGCGATATTGTTCTTCAGAAGGGGGTAAAGGAATAGCGGTACTTCCAACATCTTTTTGATTGATACTTGCTTGGTTGACTGCCCACTTTGCATTCTCAATAAGACGTGACTTTCCGCCAACAGATCGCAAGTAAAAGGCCACGAAGGGCACACATGCTTGCTTCGATAACCGAAGCCTCATCATATTTGATTCGAAGAGTGCTGGAAGGTGTTTGGGTGTGATAACCAAACATTTTCCTAAATGACTAGGACTATTGACCCTATTGATGATCAAGTCACATTCTTGCAAACCATATTTTTCTACTTCATCCTTCTGAGCACTAACTTTCTGTAGTTGCTGGGCGTCTCTGCTAAAGTCATCTTGAAAGTCATCAATTCTAAGAATCGGAGTACCTGAACCATAACTTGATTTAGGGAGATAGAGCCCATTTTGAATGCCTCCAGTGATGAGGTCTTCTAAAACTACCCAAGTCCAGCTATCGGGTAATTTTTCCAAACTCTCTTGTTCTCCCATCAAGCTGCCAATACCTCATTCAACTCCGACAAAATCTCACCCAAATCCTGCCCAAACAACTGCACCGCCTTCAAAGGCCCCCCTTTCTGATTAAACGGCACATCCTCAAAATCCTCCGACCCAATTTCCAAACTCGTCGCAATATGATCCCGAATCATCCCCAGCCATTTCCGCTGCTCCGGCGAAAACCCTCGTCCCACCTCATCCTGCTGAGCCAACCACGTCTCAAATCGCCGATTTACCACCTCCGCAAACGGTTCCAGTACATCTGTTTCGCCAATAGCAAAGCGTACCAGAGAAATCAGGTTGGTCAAAATTTTCTCCGGGCGACCTTTAACTTTCGATACCTCCAGCTGCTCATAGGCCTGCCATAGCTGATCTGCCCTAAATCGATAGGGTGGCTTCTGAATCGCCTCCGCCAGCTGCCGAATCTGATCATAGGAAAGCTGCCGCTGACCATAGGGCAGGTTATACAAAATCTGTAGTGCCGTAATCTCGTCCTTATTGTCCTCAATAAACTGCCGCCAGTTCTGCACCAACGACTCCGCCCGCTCCCGCGCCGCCGCATCAAACCCGGCAGAAATCAGCTCATCCGCACTGACCCGGTCAATGGTTTGCTCCGCATCGGACTGTAGCTCTTTTAATAGCTGACGCAGCTCCGGCGAATCAAACGGCAAACAGGCTTCCTCCGCCAGTATCTCTGCCGCCTGCTCCTGCTCAGCCTCCGTGGGTTCTTCTGTCTGAAACTGGGTTTTGGCCAGCTCAATTTGCAAATCCGGGTCCGTTGCATCCAATAGACCATTAATAATCTGCTTCAGGGGCTGCCCTGCTGTGGCCTCAATTCGGCTGCGGTCGTTATCAGAAAGCTTGCGGTCTAACCGGGCTAGGCGTCCGGCTAAAGAGACAATGCGATCGCAATCCTGATGCCCTTGGGCTACCCCCAACATCAGCTTGTCAAAGGGCACCGAGCGCTTGCGTTCTAATGGTCGAGAATCAGTTTTATCGCGATCGCATACCCCCACCGCATCCACAATTACAAAGTGGGTCTTGTGCTGTGCCCCCTGGGTTATCGCCTGAAAGTCCGTATCGGGAATGGTGCGGGTGCCCCGGCCCTTCATCTGGTCAAAGAAATTGCGCGACTTCACATCCCGCATAAACAGCAAACATTCCAGGGGTTTAATATCCGTCCCGGTAGAGACCATATCCACCGTGACCGCAATGCGCGGGTTGTAACTATTGCGAAACTGATTAATCAGGTCTTCCGCCTTTTTGACCTGGTAGGTAATCTTTTTGCAAAACTCATTGCCCTTATCAAACTCCTCCCGCACCATCTTCAGAATATCCTCCGCGTGGGCATCATTCTTGGCAAAGATCAGCGTTTTCGGAACCTCTGTACGGCCAGGAAAAATTTCAATGGGGAGGCGATCTCGAAACGTGCGAATCACCGTGCGAATCTGGTCGATGGCCACCACATCTCGATCTAGCTTTTTGCCGGTATAGCTAAGGTCTTCATCCAGCGTTTCCCAGCGCACAGCACGAGTCTTCCGATTGCGCTTATCCACCAAAAAGCCCGCTTCCACCGTACTGCCCTGCTCCGTAATCCGGGTACGAATGGGATAGACATCGTAGGGCACATTCACCCCATCGGCCACGGCCCGTTCATGGCCATACTCCATCACCAGATTCTGATTAAAAAAGCCAAAGGTCTGCTTCGAGGGCGTTGCCGTCAGACCAATCAAAAACGCATCGTAATATTCCAGCACCTGCCGCCACAGGTTATAAATCGAGCGGTGGCACTCATCGGTAATGATGAAGTCAAAATCTTCGATGGGAAAGTGGGGATTGTAGCTCACCTCCCTGGGCGGTTCCAGGTCCGTACCCGTCTCAAATAGCGATTGTTCTTCTAACGATTCATCCAGTTCCGCCTCACCCCGCAGCATGGAGTACAACCGCTGAATCGTCGTAATACACACCTTACTCACCCGATCCAGGCTGTTGGTGGTCATCCGCTGCACGTTGTACAGGTCGGTAAACTTGCGCCCATCATCCGGCGGCACATACTGCTGAAATTCCTTAAACGCCTGCCGGGACAGGTTCCCCCGATCCACCAAAAATAAGATCCGCTTGGCCCCAGCAAACTTAATCAGCCGATAGACAAAGCTCACCGCCGTGTAGGTCTTACCGCTCCCCGTCGCCATCTGGATTAAGGCCCTGGGCCGAGACCGGGCAAAGGACTGCTCCAGGTTGGTAATCGCCTCAATCTGGCAGTCTCGCAGACCATCGGTCATTAAGGGTGGCAGCTGGCGCAGTCTGGAGCGCAGGGTATCTGCTTCGGCCAGCCATTTCCCCAGGGTTTCTGGTTTATGAAAGGCAAACACCCGCCGCGAACGATAGTCCGGGTCCCGCGCATCCCGAAAGAACGTTTCAGTGCCGGTACTTTCATAGGCAAAGGGAGACAGCTGGCGGTCATACCGTAGCCGGGTGGGAATGCCTTCTAAATAGGCTGCTGACTGATCTGCTACACCGCCTAGGGTAGTGCCTTCACTTTTGGCCTCAATCACCCCAACGGCCTTGCGTTTTACAAACAGCAGGTAATCGGCAAAGCCCCCTGTCGCCAGCGGATATTCCCGAACGGCCACACCCACAGCAGCCCCCAGATTTAGACTGAGGTAGTCCTGCACTTGCCAACCTGCTGCTATCAACAGGGCATCTATGGTTTGTCGGGCCTTTTGCTCCGGTTGCATACTGGTTTGCCCAGATTTTGATTGTGCTCAAATAGAGATTATTCCCACAGGCAGACTCTAGCTGTGATTCTCTGCAAAAAATTCAACTAAAGTTGATATTTTTCCGAAGGATCAACCTAAAAATCCGCTAAAGTGCGCACATAAACACCCTGACTATCTCACTGCGAATTTTTGAGTAGGGTTGTGACCCATTGCTCGTTATTGTTATCTAAAGCTGGTTTGGGAGGCTGCTGATAATCAATACGGAAGCCATATCCAGCCCGATCGTAGATATCATCAAGAATAGCTTTGAGATTAATTTCGGGTTCTGCATCGCCCGACTGGAGCGGTAAGCAGAATATCGGTATGAGTGTCCGCAGATTAAAGCCATAAAGTTCTGCTTTTGGGCGGGTATTGCTACGGCTAACCAGGATACGATAGTCGGTCTTAGTACCAGTGCCCAAAGGCATTGGATTTTGCCCTCGCAATAGGTCAATTTCTACCAAGTGAGTTTGAGCTGTTAAAACTCGCTGACGTTTTCTGAGGTAAGCTGTCCTACCTTCACCAGACCGTTTATTTTTAGGCGATAAAATCTCAATTGCTGTGATAACGGTTGAAGTTTGGGTAGCGCGAATTTCTAAGTAACGTTCAGTGACTTCTTCAGGCAACGGTAAGGTAACGATTTCTGCTTGAGGAAGGGTGGTCGCAGCTCTGCTTTCTGTTTTGAGGTCTTGAGAACGATTAGTAATGGAAACATCAGGTATACCAACCAGGATGCTATCTTCTGGAGTATCCAGATAGGTGCGCTTTTCAATAGCGGCGTAATACTTGGGATGTAGGCTAGAGGCAAGGCTATCTGCAATGGCCACAATCAGACGACTGTGTACTTCCGGCCAGATTTCTGGATTTTCTAAGTAGGGGTCCATTCCAGGAAATGGAGAAGGCATCAACTGTCATCCTTGCGCTGCAAGACCTTAATCCTAGGATAGCTTGACTAGTTATCGATTAGTTCAATCTGACTGCTGTCCTTTAGCTCAGCTACATTATCCGTCATCATGAATACAGCCTATCCCATACGATTTTGCATGTTTAATCTGCTTGTTGGCGAACTAAAGCGTACATGGATTCAATTTATACGCTATCCATCCGAAATTATTGGCGGCATTGTCATTATTACCACCGTTTTTTATGGTCTGTTTGTCAGTGCGCAATATATGGCAGGTCCAGCGATGAACTTTGGTGATCGGCTGGACTCAGTAGTGGTGGGCTATGTGCTGTGGACGTTGGCGCTTTATATCGTTAATGACATTGCTTTTAACATTCAGTCCGAAGCTCAAACTGGGACTTTAGAGCAAATTTTTCTCTCTCCATTTGCCGCACCAAAAATCTTTTTTGCGCGGGCAGTTGCCAGCCTGGCCTTACGCATGACTATCATTGTCTTGATTCTGTTTATCCTAATGGGAATTACGGGCAGTCAGCTATCGTTTCCCTTGGGTCTAATTTTTCCATTACTGACACTGTTGATGGCAGCCTATGGTCTTGCCTTTGTTATGGGCTCCTGTGCCTTAGTGTTTAAGCGAGTGCAACAGATTCTGCCGATTTTTCAGTTCGCTTTGTTGTTTCTGTTAGCAGCTCCGACAGAAGAGTGGACTGGTCAAGCTCGACTGATTGCTAATTTTTTACCAATGTTACCCAGTACGGGGTTGTTGAGAGACTTAATGGCTCGTGGTGAGGGATTGGATATTTCTTTGCTGGGTGTAGCTCTGATTAATGGAGCAGCCTATTTTACCCTAGGATTACTGGTCTTTGGCTGGGCTGAACGTCAGGCAAAACGAAAAGGTATTTTAGGTGGCTATTAGAAAATAAATGAATTTGGATTGGGTATTCCTATTGGTAGCAGAGACTTCTGAAACCACAAACAATTTACCCTTAAACAATTTACCCTTAACCTGAACATTGCTGTATGAGCTAAAGCTATGACATTTTGGGCTGGATGGTTAACGGTATTTGTATTGGGTCTGGTGGCTGTTGTCACCCCAGGGCCGGATTTTGCGCTGACATTGCGGAGTAGCCTGGCTTATTCCCGTCGAGCAGGGGTGTATACAGCGGTGGGCATCGGTCTGGGCAATGCCATCCATGCTGCCTACTGTTTGATTGGTATTGGCGCAATTATTTCCCAGTCCATTGTGTTATTCAACGGGATCAAACTGTTAGGGGCTGGATATCTTATTTACCTGGGAATTAAATCTCTCCAGGCTAAATCCGTAAAGGCTAAATCATTGCAAGATAATCGACGAATTGTCAGTGCCTTTGCCGCGTTTCGACTAGGGTTATTCGGAAATTTGCTGAATCCCAAAGCCACCCTATTTTTTCTAGCCCTGTTTACTCAAATCGTACAGCCCGACACTCCATTAGTGGCTCAGGCCGTTTACGGTGGTACCGTGGCTCTACAGTCACTGGTATGGTTCGCCTTATTAGCATTGCTGATTTCTCAACGCTGGGTAAAACAGCTGCTGGTTAATATCTCCCACTGGTTAGAGCGGGTGACGGGAGCACTATTAATCTTGTTAGGTCTGCGTTTAGTGGTAGCCAAGCTTAGCGACTAGCGTGTTTGAAAAACACTGAGGCTAAAGGTGTAGACATAGCCTGTGAGGAATAAGACTAAAAAAGGTAGGGAGAGATAGTGGTGATTGGTAAGCGCGATCGCAACCGTCAAAACCAAATACACCACCATCGCCAACTCCAAATAAGGCACCCAGTTTTTAGCCGCCCGGTACTTTTTATCCAGCCAGCTTTCACTAGTGCCAATCACCCCATGCTTAGGCGTACGAATAAAGTCTTTATTATTTCGCAGTAGGCCATCACAGACCGCCAGGGATTGATTAATACTTAGACCAATTCCCACCCCCATCAACAGCACCAGGTTTCGCACCATAGCCCAGGAAAGACTGGTGTTATCAGTCTGTCGCTGAGCAATAAAATAAAAACTAACCAAACTAAAGCTTGTAATCAACGATACGGGCACATAAAAAAACAACGCATACTGCCAGCTGTAAGGCATCACATACAGCTGATAAGGCAAGGCCAGCACCAACAGTAACAACATTAGTAAATAGTTGAAATTGTTGGTCAAATGAAAAAATGCCTCCCATTTAATGTGGGCAGGACAATTAGACCGTAATAGCGATGGCAATAACAGTTTGGCGACCTGACTAGCTCCTTTTGCCCACCGAAACTGTTGGGATTTAAACGAATTCATCTCCATAGGCAGTTCTGCTGGTACCTGAATATTAGGTAGATAAACACATTGCCAGCCCTTCATTTGAGCCCGATACGACAGATCTAAAT
>JBCCJR010000155.1:0-10966 GCA_039045805.1 Cyanobacteria bacterium P01_C01_bin.118 | reverse complement strand
CAGCTAGTGCAGTGGAATGCCACAGCAGCCCCATACCCTGACGACTGTCTCCACACCCTGATTGAACAACAGGCTAAACGCACACCTGATGCCGTAGCTGTGGTGTTCGAAAAAGAACAGTTAACCTATCAAGCCCTGAATACTAAAGCAGATTCTCTGGCTCACCATCTGCAAAATATGGGGGTGGAACCTGACACCTTAGTGGGCATCTGTGTCGAACGCTCTGTGGACATGATGGTCGGCCTCTTGGGGATTCTCAAAGCTGGAGGCGCTTACATTCCCTTGGATCCTAGCTATCCCCAACAACGTCTGGCCTTGATGGTGGATGATGCCAATATTGAGACGTTGGTCAGTCAGTCCTGGCTACTGAATCTCCTCCCTAACTACCAAGGCAAAACCATTTGCTTGGATCAGCCCCACTCTCCCTTGCCCCCACTCTCCCCATCCCTCTCTCTACAGGCCGACAATCTTGCCTATATGATCTACACCTCCGGCTCCACCGGACGTCCCAAAGGTGTTCAGATCACCCACAATGCCGTTGTAGATTTGCTGCACTCTCAACAGCAAGATTTAGACATTAACCAGCAGGACACCATACTATCGGCAGCGTCTTTCTCCTTTGATATGTCGATCTTAGAACTATGGCTCCCCCTTGTAGTAGGGGCGCAACTGGTTCTAGTCTCCCGAGATGTAGCTCAAGATGGTCTGCGCCTAGCCGAGCAGATTAAAAGCGCCACACTGATGCAGGCCACCCCTGCTACCTGGCGTATGCTTCTGGATGCCAACTGGTCGGGCAGTTCTCAATTAAAGATTATCTGTGGTGGCGAAGCCTTAACCCCTGATTTAGCCTCAGAGTTACGCTCCCGATGCGCCATCCTGAGAAATTTCTATGGTCCCACCGAAGCAACGGTTTGGGCAACTCAGCAGGAAATCACAGAGGACACTTCCATTACTGTGGGACGACCATTAACCAACACTCAGATCTATCTCCTGGATGAGTCATTTAACCCGGTGCCCGTAGGTGTGCCAGGGGAACTTTATATCGGCGGTGTCCGGCTGTCGCGAGGATATTACAGGCGCCCTGGTCTAACTGCCGAACAGTTTATCCCGAACCCGTTTGGGCAAATACCTGGAGAACGTCTCTACAAAACCGGTGATTTGGCCCGCTATCTGTCCGATGGCACCATTGATTATCTCGGTCGGGCAGATTATCAGGTTAAACTGCGAGGTTTTCGGATTGAGCTGGGCGAAATTGAAACCGTGATAGATCGTCATGAACAAGTACGTCAATGTGCAGTGATTGTTCATCAGGATACTGCTGGCATAGAACGTCTGGTGGCCTACGTTGTCGGTGAGGCCAAAGACCTCAAGCAACACCTCAGACAGCATTTGCCCGACTATATGGTCCCCAATGCCGTCGTTTTCCTACCCGCATTACCCCTCACCCCCAATGGCAAAGTAGACCGCAAGGCATTGCCTGACCCCGATTACGAGCGCACAGCTAAGTTTGTTGCCCCACAAACAGAACGTCAAAAATTAATTGCGGCCCTGTTTGCAAAGGTACTGACGCTCCCAGCAGAACAGGTTGGCATTTACGATAGCTTCTTTGAGTTGGGTGGTCATTCTCTCTTAGCGACCCAGATTGTCACTCGTATACAACAGATTTTCCATGTGGATATCTCTGTACGACAGCTGTTTGAGACATCGACCGTGGCAGAATTAGCCATCTGGATAGGAGAACAACGTCAGACGCAACAGAATGTAATTAGTAGAGTAGACCGAGATCAGCCCCTACCCCTATCCTTTGCCCAGGAAAGACTGTGGTTTATTCAACAGCTTGATCCTGATAGTGGGATCTATAACCAAACCATGGCCGTTCGCCTAAATGGGAATCTGGACATTAATGCATTACGGCAAAGCTTGCAGACAATTGTAACGCGCCACGATATTCTCAGAACCACATTTGTCCTGCAGCAGGGCAAACCAGTCCAACAAATTGCCCCTACCCTCGAAGCGGCGTTACCTATCGTTGAGCTGCAGACATTCACACCAGACCAAGAGGCTGAAGAAATACAGCGGTTAGCTACCATTGAAGAACAGGACCCCTTTGACCTTACCCAGGGACCTCTATTCCGAGCCCGGATTTTGCATTTACGGGAAAAAGAGCATGTGCTGTTGTGGACTACTCATCACATTATTTCTGATATTTGGTCCACGGGCGTACTGGTAAATGAACTGACTGCCCTATATACCGCTTATACCACATCATCTTTGCCATTACTAGAATCCCTGCCGATTCAATATGCAGACTTTGCCGTCTGGCAACGTCAATGGCTCACGGATGAGGTCCTGGACCAACAGCTCACCTACTGGCGACAAAAATTAGGGGGCCAGCTACCCGTTTTGAATCTTCCTGCAGATTATCCTCCATCAGAAACTCCCAGCTCCCGAGGAGATATGGCCACATTCCAGCTGTCAGCGGAGTTGGCAAACAAGCTCCACAGATTAAGCCAGGATAACGGTGCCACCTTATTTATGACTCTCCTGGCTGGCTTTAAAGCCCTGTTATATGCTTACACAGGACAACCAGACATGATGGTAGGTACCGATATCGCCAATCGCAACCGAGCTGAGATTGAAGGACTGATTGGCTTCTTTGTAAACCTACTGGTATTGCGCACAGATCTATCAGGTAATCCCGGCTTTCAAGACTTATTGCAGCGAGTACGAGATGTGGCGCTGGATAGCTATGCCCATCAAGATTTGCCCTTCTCCCAGCTAGTTCAAACATTACAGACCAACACACAGCGGGGCAGTTCCACACCCTTGGTTCAGATATTGTTTGTGATGCAAAATGCTCCGTTTACTCCCCTGGAGCTGCCAGACATCACCCTGACACCGGTTTCTTTAGAGACAAATGCTGCCCGGTTTGATATGGCGCTCTTTGCCAATGAAACCCCTGACGGAATTACCGTTGCCTGGAATTACAGCACTGACCGCTTCGCCAAAGACACCATCCATCGTCTAGCCCAGCAATTTGAGACACTGCTGAGTAAAGCAGTAGATCAACCTGATATATCTTTAGAAACTCTTACGTCAATGGTTGTACCACAACAATCCAGTTCAAAAGGGCCAAAACGACGTAAGAAGTTCAAACGAGTAGCGCCTCAGGCGGTACAGCAATCGCCAGCCGATATAGTCAATATCCAGCCGTTATCCTGCGGCGTGATGACTGTCCAAGCTAACAGTAATAACGTTGATTTAGCCGGATGGGCCAGGGGCGAACGGCAAATGCTTAATCAGATGTTATCTAAACAGGGTGCGCTGTTGTTCCGTGGGTTTTCCATTAATACCGCCAAGAATTTTGAACAGGCCGCTGAAGCCATCTGTCCTGACTTGTTTGGCGAGTATGGCGACCTGCCGCGTACGGGGGTAAGTGATAAGGTTTACGGCTCCACTCCCTATCCAGAAGATAAGGCCATCTTGTTCCATAACGAGAGTTCTCATTTACAGCAATGGCCCATGAAAATTTGGTTTTGCTGTTTGCAACCTGCCAAACAGGGTGGAGCTACCCCCATCGTAGACTGCCGAAAAATTTATCAGGCATTAAGTCCCGAAATCAGAGACTGTCTAAAACAAAAACAGCTCATGTATGTTCGCAATTATATTAAGGGGCTGGATGTAAACTGGCAGGACTTTTTCCACACTGATGACCGTAGTGTTGTAGAGCAACGCTGCCAGTCCGCTGCCATAGAGTGGGAATGGCTACCAGACGATGGGTTACAAACCCGACAGATCCGACCCGCCCTGGCCCGTCATCCCCACACAGGCGAATGGGTGGTGTTTAATCAGCTCCAGCTCCACCATCTGTCCTATTTAGATCAACCCACCCAACAGTCTCTGCTCTCCCTCTTTGGGGAAGACCGGCTGCCGCGTCAGGTTTATTACGGTGATGGGTCTCCCATTGAGCCAGAGGTTCTCAATGCATTGCAAACTGCCTACATTGAAGCTGAACAGGTATTTACCTGGCAGCAGGGAGATATCCTCATGTTAGACAATATGCTTATGGCCCATGGCCGACATGCCTATGTGGGGCCTCGAAAAATTGCGGTGGCCATGGGGGAAATTATGACCCAAGCAAAACTAACTCAGCTAAATTCTTCTCTTACCTCTAGTCCTTTTTAGCTCTCTACTCCTATTCACGTTTGCCTTTAACTTTCTTTATTTTCAAACTGCGCCCCTATGTCTTCTTCGACGATCACTGGTTTTAAGCTTTCCTCTCAACAACGCCAGATTTGGTGGCGACAGTCTAATTTGGGTAAAGCTTTGACTGCTCAGTGTAGTATTACGCTACGGGGCGATCTCGACCTAGCATCACTGCAAATGGCATTGCAAACAGTTGTTGATCACCATGAGATTTTTCGAACCCGTTTTCAGGAAACTCAAGGGATAATACTGCCGTTGCAGGTGATTCAGGATCGAGGCACAGTCATCTGGCAGGTAGTTGATTTAACTACTGATACCTCTGCAGAGCAGACCATAGCAAATCATCAAGAGACCCATCGGCAATTAGCCCAGAGAATAGATCAAGCCTGTGTACAAGCAGCAATATTTCAGATCAGTGAGCGACAGCATAATCTACTACTTACCCTGCCGGCCCTATATGCTGATCACCAGACCTATCAGATTTTTTTAACTCAGCTCAGCCAACGCTATGGTGGTTTGCAGCTAAATGAAGAGCCAGTACAGTACGTCCAGTTTGCTACCTGGCAGGATCAGTTACTGACGGATGTAGATGAGGATAGTCAGGCAGCCCAGGCGTTCTGGCAGCAACAGTCTGTGCGAACAATTCAACCTCTGTCACCACCCCTGCGGTATAAAGGTTTTCAACAAGATAATTATACGCCCCTGGTTTATCGCAGTGATGTGGCGACCGATGTTGCTAACAAACTTATTACAATGCCAGAATCAACTGCAGCTATCCTGCTGACGAGCTGGTTGATTTTGTTATGGCGACATAGTGAGCAAGCTAATATCACCATTGGAGTTACCTGCAACGGTCGTCAAGATGAGGATTTAGTGGAAGCCTGTGGTCCCTTCAACCGTTCAGTGCCATTGCAGAGTCAGCTGTCTGGAGAAATGGCTTTTACAGGACTGTTACGACAAGTCGAACAGTCCTGGCAAGATCTAAATGATTGGCAAGATTATTTCCCTGTTGATCACATGGTCAAGCTACCCATTGGTTTTGAGTTTATGACTCAATCTGCCCCTGTGAATACGGCTGGAATTGACTTTATTCTTGACCATGTATGGGGCTATGGAGAAGCCTCAGAGTTAAGGCTAACGACTATTCAGAAAGGGCAACAGTTAATTTTAGAGTTTCACTATGATAAAACTGTTCTGGGGGAGGGTGCGATCGCAGCCCTCAACACCCAGCTCCAAACGCTTCTAGCCAACATCAGTCAACAGCCCACAGCCCCCATTGGCAGCTTCAAACTAACAAATGAAACATCTGCCCTAACGCCATTCCCCAGTAACAAACTTCTAGAGGTTGCCCCTGACACCTGTATTCATCAACGTATTGAACACCAGGCTGAACAAACCCCCGATGCTTTAGCTCTGATCTATGAGGAACAGCATCTGACCTACCGGGAACTCAATAGCCGTGCTAATCAACTGGCCCACCATCTACAACAGCTAGGAGCTAGCCCGGAAGTGCCTGTCGCTCTTTATTTAGAGCGTTCGCCTGAACTACTGATTGCTCTCCTAGCAATTCTCAAAACAGGGGCAGCCTATTTACCCATTGATCTAGCCTTACCGGGTAGCGGTGTTAACTATCGACTAGAAGATGCCCAAGCCAAAATAACAGTGACTCGACAACGGCTGCTAGGGGAAACCAAGGTTATCTCCAAAATAGTTTGTTTAGATAACGACGGTAACACCATTGCTCAACAGAGTAACGTAAATCTCACCAGCACCGTTACCCCAGCTAATCTCGCCTACATCATTTACACCTCAGGGTCCACTGGACAGCCTAAAGGTGTCGCCGTTGAACATCGTCAGTTACTCTCCTATGTCAATAGCGTTGTTGCTCGCTTAGGGTTACCTGCCACTGGCCACTACGCCACAGTATCCACCATTGCCGCCGATTTAGGCCATACCATGATCTTTCCCTGTCTTTGTCAGGGGGGAACCCTACACCTGATCGCCGCAGAGCGGGTTGGTGACGCCCAGGCTCTGGTGAATTATATGCAACAATATCCCATTGACTGCCTCAAAATTGTGCCCTCTCACCTCAACGCCCTATTAAAAACTCCACAAGCTGAAAAGATGTTGCCTCGACAGCGGCTGGTACTAGGGGGAGAAACCTGTTCCTGGTTGCTGATGGAAAAACTTCAACAACTAGCCCCTAACTGTCGTCACTTTAATCACTATGGCCCCACCGAAACCACTGTCGGTGCCCTCACTCATCCCATGGATGCTTTATCCAAGACAACAGCGGCCACTGTTCCCATTGGCCAGGCTCTGACCAACAGTCAGATTTATCTGTTGGACTCGGCTCTAAACCCTGTGCCGATGGGTATTCCTGGCGAGATTTATATCGGTGGTAACAGCATCACCCGTGGCTATTTGCGACGTCCGGGATTAACCGCCTCTCGGTTTATGCCAGACCCCTTTAGCCACCAGCCCGGAGCCCGTATGTACCGCACTGGAGATCTGGCTCGCTGTCACCCCGACGGTAACCTGGAATTTTTACGCCGGGTGGATTTACAGGTAAAACTCCATGGTTTCCGCATTGAGCTGGGAGAGATTGAAGCTCAGCTGAGTCAGCACCCTAATGTCCAGGCAGCCAGTGCCATCGTCAGGGAAGACGATCCTGACAACCCTCTGCTGGTAGCCTATGTGGTATCCACAGGAGAGAAAAATCTGGACGCTACAGAGTTCCGCCCCTTTCTGCGTCAGCGGCTGCCCAACTATATGATCCCTAGCCTGTTTGTGACTCTGGCAGCTCTGCCCCTCACCCCCAATGGCAAAGTAGATCGACAGGCTCTCCCTGCTCCGGAACGCATCAGACCTGAACTGGCCAAACAATTTGTCGCACCCCGTACCCCCACAGAAGAAGCAATCGCAGAAATCTGGACAGATGTTTTAGGACTGGAAACCGTCGGTGTAAACGACAACTTCTTTGACTTGGGCGGTCATTCTTTGCTGGCCACCCAGGTCCTGTCTCGACTACGGGAGGCTTTTGAGGTAGAACTGCCCCTAAGACAACTGTTTGAGGCTCATACGGTAGCCGCAATTGCTGACGTGGTTGAGACCGCCCTACTAGAAGAAATTGAGTCGATGACGGACGAAGAAGCAGAGGCACTTATAAACCAGTAATCAGCAAATCGATTAGCAGGTACGCACAATGGCAGACCCCAGTTCAAATCGAAAATCTCAACTCTCGGCGGCCAAACGGGCGCTCCTGGCTCAGCGGCTAAAGGGTAAAGCCAAAGCAACAACTCCAGCCATTCCCCGTCGTCCTGCTGATGTCAGCGTACCACTGTCATTTTCTCAGCAGCGCCTCTGGTTTTTGTATCAGTTTGAGCCCGACAACCCGTTTTATAACGTTCCCTTTGGGCTAACTCTCAAGGGAACGTTGGATGTTGCGGCCCTAGAGCAGGTGATGCAGACCATTACCCAGCGTCACGAGATTCTTCGCACCACCTTTACTGACGGTGACAGCACTGGTGAACACCCCCAACAGATTATTCATCCTGAGAGTGCTACGACACTCCAACAAATTGATTTATCAGCCTTTGGTGAGGAGGCATGGACTGAAGCCGAACGTGTGGCTCAAAAAGAAGCTCAAGCCCCCTTTGATTTGAGTCAAGGCCCTCTTTGTCGGGTGACATTACTTACCCTGGCCGATCAGGAGTTTATTTTGTTGGTAACCCTGCACCATATAATTTCTGATGTGTGGTCTACGGGAGTATTAGTACAAGAGATGGCCACCCTATATCATGTCTTTTCTCAGGGTAAGTCAAACCCTCTATCGCCACTACCCATTCAGTATGCCGACTTTACCCTATGGCAACGGCAGCGGCTTCAGGGTGAACGTCTAGAAAAACGAATTCGCTATTGGCAGCAACAGTTTTCTACTCCACCACCAGTTCTACAGCTACCTACCGATCACCCCCGACCGGCCGTTCAAACATTTCATGGCAATCATCGAGATTTTATCCTACCTGCAGAGTTAACTACAGCTCTTCAAGAACTCAGCAAAACAGCTGATGCAACTCTTTTCATGACGTTGCTTGCAGCTTTCAAGGTGTTGCTGTATCGCTACACAGGACAATCTGATATTACCGTGGGGTCTCCCATCGCCAATCGTAATGAAGCCGCTATTGAAGGCTTGATTGGCTTATTTATGAACACTCTGGCGCTGCGTACACAGCTGGGGAATAATCCAAAATTTTGCGACCTGTTACACCAGGTGAGGGAAGTCGCTCTGGGGGCTTACAGTCACCAAGATTTACCGTTTGAGAAACTGATTGAGATCCTAAGATTACCCAGGAATCTTAGCCATCCGCCACTGTTTCAGGTGATGATGATTTTACAAAATGCCCCCAGTCCCACCCTCCAGTTGCCGGGACTTACCTTGAGTGGGTTGGATTTGGTGAACACAACCGCTAAGTTTGATCTCACCCTGATTGTAATCGAGATTGAAGACAGGCTACAATGCATTCTGGAATATAACACTGATTTATTCGAGGAAGTCACTATTGACCGATTAGCGAGTCATTTTCACACACTGTTAATGGGTATTGTTGCTAATCCGGATACGCGACTGCATGACCTACCACTATTAACAACAGAAGAGTCTGCCCAACTGCACCAATGGACTCAAACCGAGACACAAACGCTCCCTAAACTTTGTTTACATCAATTATTTGAAACCCAGGTAGAGAAGACCCCTGAAGCCACTGCCGTTGTTTTTGAGCAAACGAGCCTTACCTACGGCAATTTAAATCAACAGGCTAATCGGCTTGCCCATCACCTTCAATCTTTGGGAGTAGGCCCTGAAATTCTGGTAGGTATTTGCGCAGAGCGCTCCTTGGAGATGTTAGTCGGGTTACTGGCAATTCTCAAGGCAGGGGGCGCTTACGTGCCTATGGATCCCAGCTATCCGGGGACACGGCTCCAGTTTATGCTCAGCGATGCCAAGATATCTGTGCTCCTGACTCAAACCCACCTGTTAGACAGACTGCCAAGTCTCGATGCCAAGATAGTTTTGTTGGACCGTGACGAGTCCAACATTGCCCAGCTTTCTTCCGAACCACTGTCTAATGAGATCACTCCCGACCATCTCGCCTATGTGATCTACACCTCTGGTTCCACAGGTCGTCCCAAAGGAGTGATGATTCCCCATCGTGGTCTGGTCAACTATCTGAGCTGGGCGACTCAGGCTTATAACGTGGCTACCGGTGGCGGCGCTCCGGTACATTCTTCCCTTGGATTTGATGCCACCATCACCGGTCTGTGGGCACCGCTGTTGGTAGGCAAACCTGTGGTGTTATTGTCACCACAGCAGGAAGTAGAGGCCCTTTGTCAGACGCTGCAAGCTAATCAACAATATAGTCTGGTGAAACTCACCCCTGCCCACCTGGAGCTTTTAAACCAAATGTTACCGCCGGAGACATTGGCGCACCAGACCCAAGCTCTGGTCATCGGTGGCGAAGCACTGATGGGACATCAACTCACTTTTTGGCAGACCCATGCGCCAAAAACTCGTTTAATTAATGAATATGGTCCCACGGAAACCGTGGTGGGATGCTGTGTGTATGAGACTGACGAGACTACCGATTTAACAGGAGCTATTCCCATTGGTCGGCCCATTGCCAATACCCAGCTATATGTGTTGGATGCCTATCAGCAACAGGTGCCTGTAGGTGTTACCGGAGAGCTTTACATTGGTGGCAGCGGAGTGGCTCGGGGCTATCTCAACCGTCCTAACTTGACCCGTGAGAAATTTATCGATAATCCCTTTGGTGAAGGGCGTTTGTATAAAACAGGGGATCTGGTGCGCTACCGTCCTGACGGCGTGCTCGACTATCTCGGTCGCATCGATCATCAGGTGAAAATTCGAGGCTTTCGCATCGAGCTAGGGGAAATTGAAACCGCGTTATTGCAACATGCTCAAATACGGGAAGCGGTTGCGATCGCACGCCAAGACAACCCTGACCAAAAACAGCTGGTCGCCTACCTCACCCTGAGAACATCAGACCCGGAACAACAGGCTCCTTCCATCAGTGACCTGCGCCAATGGCTACAGGAACAGCTGCCAGACTATATGATCCCATCGGCCTTTGTCTGGCTAGACCACATTCCCCTCACCCCCAATGGCAAGGTTGATCGCCAGGCGCTTCCGGCTCCCCAGCTAGATCGCTCTAGTTTAACTGCCCCATTTACAGCCCCGCGATCGCAGCTAGAACAACAGCTAGCCACCATTTGGAACAACGTACTTGATGTTGATGATATCGGCATTGACGACAACTTTTTTGAGCTGGGGGGAGACTCCATTCTCAGTTTGCAAATCATTACCCAAGCAACTCAGACCGGCCTAAAGCTCACCCTAAAGCAGCTCTTTCAACATCAAACCATTCGCACTCTCGCCCCAGTTGTGGAACTGATCAGTTCGGCTGAGCAAGGTCCCGTCACAGGCCCGGTGCCTCTGACATTAATACAGCAGCAGCTTCTTTCTCACCCCCCTGAGCATAGAAACCAATGGTGCCAGTTTTTACATTTGAAACTAGATTACTCCGATAGTGGAGACGGCAGTGGAGACGGCAGTGGAGAGACATTATCGCTGGAAGATATACGCACAGCTATCCATCATTTGCTCAATCACCATGATGCGCTGCGCATGACCTTTAAACCAGACATTCAAGCTCAGGGAGCAGTCTGGAGTCAGCACAATGGT
>JBCCJR010000154.1:0-10990 GCA_039045805.1 Cyanobacteria bacterium P01_C01_bin.118 | reverse complement strand
TTTTCAGTACATAAGCTGGACAACACCCTCCCTACTCCTAGCAGTAATCTCTTCATTGGATATAAATACGGGGTTACAAAATCTTAAATGTGATTTACTGTTCCACCACTCTTGAATTTGGCCATAAATGCCAAAAAGTGATAATCCTCAAACTGAATTACCGATAAATTACCAATGGGTAGCATCAACTGAAGCACTGTAATACAAAGACTGTAGTAGCTTGGCTTAAATCTGCCTGCACAGATCACTACTAGATTAAGATTACAAGCAGAGGGTATATATTAACAGTCCGGACAGTTCTAAATCGCCAACGGGATGGAGATTTCAGCACCCTCACTCAGGTCAAATGTCAGCGGTAGAATGTGACTTTCAGGTATCGCTCCAAAAACTGTAAACTGCCCGTAGTATTAGTACATTCAACTAATAACACAAAATATAAATACAGCATAACGTCAAGCTGAGCGGCGGTCAGTATTTTTTGTATCAATGCGTAGATTGTATTATTCCGTCCGCTCCTGCACAGGTTTAGACAGCAGGACTATGGAGGTTGTCCGTGGTCATCTCAGGGGACTATGTTAGACAGCATTGCTATCAACGAGTAGAGAGAACGCGGCCCAGTATCCGCTCGCTGTGGCCTTCAAACCGGTTGTATTCACCAGCTAAAACGGTGACCACCAACCTTTCCTGCGGGATGATGAATAACCGTCGATTTCCGTTTCCGACACCTGCTAACACTCTGACACTTTCCGGAAAGTCGCCTACCCACCACTGATACCCATATCCCCGTAACCCATCGCTTCTCCAGTCGCCAGTCTCAGCCACATGACACTCGCTAGAGAGATTTACCCAAGCTTCCGGGACAATCTGGTGCCCCTGCCAACGGCCACCATTCAGGTATAGGGAACCAATCTTTGTGAGATCACGAGCGGTTAAGCGAAGACCCGACATCGCAGCTGGATTATCGGGCGTCCAACTGTCAGGACCAAGCCACTCGAATTCGACGATTCCTAACGGCTCAAAAAGTACTTCCTGCGCATATTCATCCAAGGTCTTGCCTGTAAGCTCGAATATTATCGTTGCAAAAACCTGAGTCGATCCGCCACTGTAGTACCATACAGTTCACGGCTCATACTCAACGGGGCGAGTCAACACATACTGAGCAGGGTCTCGAGCCTGATAGAGTCGCAGCTCATTATTCGTCGCGTCAGTGTATGGAACGAGATGACCGTTCTATACACTGACGCGACGTCATCGTCAAAAGATGGTGAAGCGTGATCACTTGCTGCTGTAACGGCACGTTAAGCGTAGGCAGGTATTCTGCGACAGAGCGATTCACAGCGCTATCCAGACGATCAGCCAGCGCTATTTCCAATAGAATCGAAGTCACGCTCTTGGAAATTGAGCGAATGTCATGCAGGCTGTTAGGGTCCATCACACGCTCGCCGATACTTTTTCCCCACCGCTCATCGGATCCGGAAAAATACCGTTCGAACACAAGTGTGCCGTTGTGCTCAATTAGAAGCGCATGAGTATTCGGGAATTCTCCATCCTCGATATCTCGAACCAACTGATTAAGGCCTTCTAAATCGAAACCTGCGGCGACAGCGGCACTATTTGCACTATTTAATGAGTCATCCGAACGTCCAGTACATTAGATGGCCCAACGGATTCTGCGCAGCTACAGAGAAGTAGAAGAAACGCTAGGCATATTCGCATCATCGAAGAAGACTTGCTGTTTTCTGACAACACTGCTATCCCCTCACTATGCAGTCAGGTAAGGAAGCAGGTTTTAAATATAGCCCGCTTCCTTACCTCAGAATCGTACGTACAACTCTCACTGTATGTAGACATCCATATCTCTAAAAATAAATCCTCATATTTCAGTCCTACTAAAAAGCAGGATGAAGCAATTTGCTTCATCCTGCTAACAGTGATTCATGTACAGTTACTGTAATGAATCTGCCCTAATCACCCGCTTCTACTCAGCCCCAGTAATCTCTTCCTCAATATACTCCTTACCAATTCGCTGATACTCCGCCAACGTAAATGAATCCACCTGAATCGCATCCAGTTGCGCCTTCTCTGCCGCTGTTGCTAGGTCAGATTCCGCTCCCGTAATCACCCCAGCCCGCAAAGCCGCTTCCACCCTCCCCACAGGCGGCACAATATTTAACTTCCCATTACGAAACGCGGCCTTAATCTTCTTAAACACCGGCATCGCCACAATCGATAGCTGATAAGCTCGCTCCAGCCGTCCCAATGCCTGGTCTGCCTCCGTTGGCACATGCAACCCTGCCGTCAGATGGCTCCGACCATCCGACGTTTGCAATAGACTCGCCACCTGATGCCCCTGCACATCTGTCGGCACCACACCAATCGGATTTAACCGGAACCAAGGCAGCGTAGTATTCCGCAACAACCAGCCCAAGACAGGAATATCAAAGTTCAATAGTAAACCTTCTAACGCTCTCTGCACCTGGCTCAAACTATGGTTCATCGCCCAGTGCACCAGGGGCAAATCCTCCTCACGCCGTCCCTCTGCCTCAAACCGCCGTAGCGTTGCCGTTGCTAAATACATCCAGGACAGCATATCTGCAAAGCGCCCGGTAATTTTCTCATGGCGCTTTAGACGACCACCATAGGTCAACATCGCCAAATCCGACAGGGCTGCAAACGTAGCAGATGCCCAGGCCAGTTTCTGATAGTAGCGAGCTGTTGCTCCACCTACCGGTGCTGTTGCTAGGCGACCATGGCTCCAACCCAGGATCTTAGCTCGCGCCCAATTGCGCAACATCAGTCCCACATGCCGCCAGAGAGCATAGTCAAAGGCAACAACATTATTGTCTTCAATGGCTGCAATCTCATCCACAATATAGCCATGACAGCGAATCGCCCCCTGACCATAGATAATCAGACTACGGGTAAGAATATTTGCCCCTTCCACCGTAATGGGGATGGGCGTAGCCGTATAAATATTCGCCAACAGATTGCGAGGTCCACGACAAATACCCGCACCGCCGAGAATATCCATACCATCATTGATAAGCTGGCGGGACAGCTCAGTAAATTGATACTTGGCAATAGCAGATACTACAGCAGGCTGTTCCCCCTGATCCACTGCACCACAGGTATAAAGTCGAGCTGCATCCATCAAATAGGTGAGACCACCAATGCGGGCCAGCGGTTCTTCCACACCTTCAAATTTGCCAATGGACAGACCAAATTGCTCTCGTACCACACTGTAGGCACTGGTCACACGAGACACTAACTTAGCCACCCCGGTCGCCGTCGCCGGGAAGCTTACCCCACGACCAGCAGCCAGACTTTGCATCAGCATGGTCCAACCTTGGCCTGCTCGTTCTACACCACCAATAATCTGAGTGGCAGGCAACACCACATTGCGACCGGCAATGGGTGAATTATAAAAAGGTACCCCCATGGGGTCATGGCGACGCCCCAGCTGCACACCCGGTGTATCCGCAGGAACTAACACACAGGTGATACCGACATCTTTACCCTTACCCAGGAGGTTATCGGGATCGTAGAGACGGACAGCTAGACCGATGAGGGTAGCAATAGCCCCTAGGGTGATATATCGCTTCTGCCAGTTCAACCGCAGATACAGCTCACCGTCTTTCTTAAAGACCGTACCGCTGGATTGTAAACTGGCCGCATCTGAACCCGCTGTAGGCTCCGTCAGCGCAAAACAGGGCATTTCTTCCCCGGTAGCCAGCTTTGGCAAATAGCGCTGCTTTTGTTTATCGGTACCGTAGCGTAGCAGCAGCTTGGCTGGGCCCAGGGAATTGGTCACACCTACGGTGGCGGTATGGGTAAAGGAGCGAGACGCCAGCTTAGTCATCACCGCGCTGTAAGCCGTATTAGAGAAGCCCCGACCGCCATACTCTGGGGGGATCATCATGCCAAAGAAGCGCTCTTGCTTCAGGTAGGCCCACACGTCCGGCGGCAAATCTTTCCGCTGATGAATCTCCCAGTCAGTGGCCATGCGACACACCTGCTCCACCGGACCATTGACAAACGCTTGCTCAGCATCCGTCAATGTTGGGTAGGGCTCGGCCAAAATGCGCTTAAAGTTTGGCTTTCCAGAAAACAACTCCCCATCTACCCAGACAGTACCTGCCTCAAGGGCCGCCCGCTCAGTATCAGAAATTTTGGGTAACAGATTAAAACTCTGAATTGTTTTTACAATTGGTGCTGTAATCAACACTTGCCGAATAAACGGCACATTGAAAATAATTGCCAAGATTGCCAACAATCCCCATAGCCATAAGGCAGCCTGGAAAATGCCTAAAACCAATGCACCGTAGGCAAACCAGGCCAACATTGGCACATTAAAATAGGCCAGAACACCAAACAGGCTAAACAAGCCAATTATCAAACTAATGGTCAAGAGAGTCATAATCGTTACCCCTTCTGTCACAGCTGACTAGGGCAGGTAAGGTGGTGTTGTTTAGAATCTCCTAATGTTTGTGGTCCCTTGTAGGGGTATTACATGCAATGCCCCTACAGAGAAACATGCAGCACCATCCAGGGCATGTAGAAGAATCTTTAATTTTATGGAAATGCAGTAGGCAACAAATATCACCTTATGCTTTATAAGCCTAGTATTGTTTTGCCACTCTCTCTAAACTAGAGCAACAAATTTTCAAACACTCCAGCGGCTCCCATCCCCCCGCCAACGCACATGGTGACCATGCCATAGCGGATCTGGCGTCGCTTCATCTCATGTAACAATGTTGCAGTAAGTTTCGCGCCACTACAGCCGAGGGGATGGCCAAGGGCGATCGCACCTCCATTTACATTCACAATGTCTGGGTTTAACCCCAGCTTACAAATTACCGCCAAACTTTGAGCCGCAAACGCCTCATTTAGTTCGATCAGGCCAATATCTTTCAGAGTTAACCTCACCTGTTTCAACACCTTGGGCACTGCTTCTACTGGACCAATGCCCATAATCTGCGGCGGCACACCAGCTACAGCAAAACCCAATAAACGAGCTATGGGAGTTATGTTCAGTTCCTTTACCCTGGCTGCGCTCATCAGCAGTGTCGCTGCTGCCCCATCGGACATCTGGGAGGAGTTGCCAGCGGTGACGCTGCCACCGCGTCGGAAGACTGGTGGTAATTCGGCTAAGGCTTTCAGGCTAGTATCGGGCCTCGGTCCCTCATCTACCTTAAACACGGTCTTCTGGGTGTGGGGCTGACCGTCTTGATACACCGTGTCGGTGATGGATAGGGGAATAATTTCATCGGTAAAACGACCAACTTGGATAGCCTTTAGGGCGTTTTGGTGCGATCGCAACGCAAATCCATCCTGATCCGACCGCGAGATCCCAAATTCCGCCGCCACATTTTCCGCCGTCAACCCCATGGACATATACACCTGGGGCATTTCCACCATCATTACGGGGTTCGGGCTCCACCGGTCCCCACCCATAGGAATCAAACTCATAGACTCCACACCCCCCGCCACCATCACATCCGCCTGTCCTAGACTAATGCCCTGATGCGCCATCGCAATGGTCTGTAACCCGGACGAACATAGACGATTTACCGTCATCCCCGGTACTGATGGGGACAACCCAGCTCGATGGGCAATCACACGCCCCAGGTTGTAGCCCTGTTCTGCCTCTGGCATGGCACAGCCCATGATGACATCTTCGATGTGGTCGGGGTTTAGAGAGGGGAGGGTTGCGATCGCGCCTTTCAACACCGCCGCCCCCATATCATCGGGACGCATATGTCGCAGAGTCCCCCGAGGCGCTTTGCCAACCGCCGTTCGCACACTAGCAACAATATATGTACTTCGCATAATACTTTTCTCCCTCAACATCTGTGATGGAAAGTGGGCAATGCTCAACCTAAAACTAATTCCGCAACGGCTTCTTCGTCTTTAACAAATGCATAATCCGCTCCTGAGTCTTCTGCTGTTGCAACAACGGTAAGAACACCTCCCGCTCCAAGCCCAACAAATACTCCTCAGACACTCTTGTCGGAGACGTCAGCTTGCCCCCCGTCATCACATAGGCCAACTGCCCCGCCAAAAAGCGATCATACTCACTGGCAAAGCCTCCCTGTTGCAAGGTATAGGCCATGTGATCCAGCACCGCCCGACCCGGTTCACCTAGCACCCAAAAACTATCCTGGGCTAGAGGTCGATACCCCGCCCGATCCAAATACAGCACCTGCTCCTTCGCCACATAGAGCCGCTGGTCATTCTTCATCACAACATGAGTATGGGCTGGCAAAAAACCTAACTCCATCGCCTCATAGGCACTCCCCGCCACCGTCGCCGTCGCCACCGTCTTAAATACCTGATTCAAAAACGGTTGAATATGGTGTGCTGTTCCACTGACCGCTCGTTGTGCCGCCCATTTAGCCATGCGAGTGGACCCAGTCGCCCCAGGAATGAGCCCCACGCTCAACTCCACCAATCCGATATAACTCTCTGCTGCTGCCACCACATGAGGGCAAGCCATCACCAATTCACAGCCCCCACCCAGGGCACGTCCTTGCACCGCCGCCACAATCGGCTTATGAAAATAACGAATTCGCTGCAGCAAGCTTTGAAATTTCACTAGCAAGTTCGCAATCAGCTGCCAGTTGCCAGTCTGGGCAGACGTCCCCATTTCTACTAGGTTGGCACCTCCACAAAAATGCTCGCTGTTGTTGCCAATCACCAGTCCTCGATATTGGTCAGTCTGAGTCAACTGATCGAGCACTGCTTGGAGGCCATCTACCACAGTGGTACTCAGGGTATTCCCCTTCGACTGAAATTCATAGAGAACAACGCCATCCCCCATATCGAATAGTGCCGCTTCCGGATTTTCCCAAAGCTTATTTCCAGGTTTGATCAATGGCAAATGAATCTCATTCTGTAGCTGCTCCACAGGTTGCTGCCCTATGGGGCCGATCACGGCATTAGCCATGAGCAAATTACTGGGTACACCATGGTGACTGCGATAGAAATGACCTTCACCAGTAGCCGCCATCTCCTGAATCCACTCAGGTACAGTTAATTTTGCAGCCTGCATGTCATAAAGCACCTTGTGAAACCCAATGGTATCCCACAGCTCAAACGGTCCTAGCTGCCAGCCAAATCCCCATCGCATCGCTCGATCCACCTCCACAGGGCTATCGGCAATCTCTGGCAAGCGACAGGCACTGTAGCTCAACAGAGCCAATGTGGTCTGTCGGAAAAACTCTCCTGCTCTCCCTGGCAGCTGATACAGCGTCCTTAAGCGATCTACCAGCTCAGGCAAATGAGAAATCTGATCTAAACCGGGAAAATCTGTTTTTTTAGGAGACTCATAGACAAAGGTCTTCGGATGTACCGAGAGAATCTCTTTCTCTACCTTTTTATAAAACCCCTGTCCAGCTTTGGCTCCCCGTGAGCCGGTTTCTACTAACGTTTTCAAAAGAGTCGGCAGTTTAAACATCTGCCTCTGCTCATCATGGGAAATCGCAGGATAAAGATTCTCAGCCACATGGAGTAACGTATCCAACCCCACTAAGTCTGCAGTTCTAAAGGTGGCCGATTTGGGTCGTCCCACCAATGTGCCTGTCAGCATATCAATCTCTTCGATCGAGTAGCCGTCATGGGTGAAAGCATGAATACCCAAAAATGTGGCAAACAGACCGATGCGGTTGGCGATAAAATTAGGCGTATCCTTAGCAACCACGACGCCTTTACCCAGGTAGCTGCGGCTGAACCACTCCAGCCGTTGCACAATTGCTAGCTCAGTCTCTGGGGTAGGGATCAGTTCCAGCAATTTTAGATAGCGAGGGGGATTAAAAAAGTGAGTCCCTAAAAACCGTTTGCAAAATTCTAGAGAACGTCCCTCCGCAATCTGGGCAATAGGTAACCCACTGGTATTAGTAGAAATGACAGCATCCGAGCGCACCACCTGCTCCAAACGAGCCATCAGCGGCTGTTTTACATCCAACCGCTCCACCACCGCCTCAATCACCCAGTCCACTTGACTCAGGCGAGCGAAATGCTCATGGTAGTTACCTAACTCAATCCGCTGAGCTGTATTGGGTGTCAAAAATATAGGCGGCGACATTTTTTTCGCCTTCTTAAACGCACCTTCCACAACTGCATTTTTGTTACCACCAGGAGCAGGCAAGTCCATCAGTAATACCTGCAAACCTGCATTTGCTAAGTGAGCTGCAATCTGAGTCCCCATGATGCCAGCACCGAGAACAGCAGCTGTCTTAAAAGGCATATAAGTCATGATGGTTCTCCTTTAAACAAGGGAAAAACAATGGAGAGTGAGCACAGCCTACGGAAAAAGAAGGCGTAAAAGGGGAAGTTAGACAACATTTACCCGCCGATCGCGGTGATACAAGGACTCCCAAGATCGCCACTCCCAAAACCGTCTCGGTGCAGCCTTAGACATTAAATCAGTCTCGCGGTATAACGCCTGAATCTCCTGAGCATATACTTGGTAGCGCTGCACTCGGCTATGCCCAGTTCTCCCTTTAGGCTTAACCAGCAGAAATCGCTTGATGGTTGACCAATGGGCGAGCTGAGCATTTACCCGAGCCATAAGAGCCTGATAGTCTGCTTGCAAATCCTCAACATCACACTCCGATCGTTCTGGAATAATCAACACACCACAAAACTTTTGCCCCGGCCCCACCAGTAGAGCCTGCCTCACTAACGAGGACCGCTGCAGCTGTGATTCAATCGGCCCCGGTGCCACATATTTTCCCGTCGATAGCTTAAACAGCTCCTTCTTACATCCCCGCAGCGTCAGTACACCGTCCTCGGAAAACTCTCCAAAATCCCCTGTATGGAACCAACCATTCTCGTCAATCACTGTCTGTGTGGCTAGTGGATTATGGTGATAGCCCGCCATGAGGTAAGGGGTTTTCACCATCACTTCGCCATCATCAGCCAGACGCATCTCCACACCGGGGATCGGGGTCCCGACCGTACCGCTCCGCAGCCAGCGATCGCGAGTGTAGCTAAGTACAGAACTCGTTTCCGTAAGGCCATAGCCCTGTTTGACCGGCACACCAACCGCATTAAAAAAGGTCATGACTTCAGGTTCTAGCGCTGCGCCCCCTGACAATAAGTAACGTACACGCCCACCAAAGGCTTCACGCAAAGTCTTATAAACTCCATGCCCCAACAACCAACGCTGCCAGTGATACCAGAGCCAATGTTCATGTTCCACCTGATACTGATGAGCCCAGTTCCAGCACCAGTTCAACCAAAAGCGCTGCCAAATGGGCGCTTGTTGTCGCTTATGATTCACCCGCTCATAAATTTTCTCCAACAGACGCGGCACCGTAATAAAGATGGTGGGTTTGACTGCCGATAGATGTCGAAACACTCGCTTAGGTGACGAAAAATAGATATCGTGCCCAAAACCAAAGTGTCCATATAAAAACGTTCTTGCAAAAATGTGATTGAGGGGTAAAAATGACAGCGCTATCTCTGGTTCACCTCTTACTAACCCAGGCATACTGCTAAAAGCTGCCCAAATATTGCCCGTTATGCTGCCATGGCTCAGCAAGGCTCCTTTGGCAATACCGTCAGCATCTGCTGTGTAGACGATAGTCGCCAAATCTTTTGGACATAGGGCAGCTTTTAATGATTGCACTGCCTCTGAAGAATAGAGACGATGACCTATACTACGGAGCTTGTCTAACGTTGTTATCACACAGCCCTGAGACTTACCATCAAGCTCCTCAGGACTGTCAGGTGTAACTGCTACAGTTACGATCAGCTTAATCTGTTCCAACGCCCCAGAGAATCGTTCTAACGCTTGATCGCCAGACACCACTAAGACCTGCACACCAGCATCTTGAATTATCCAGTTGATGGTTTCGGCAGGGTAACCGGCATCGAGGGGAACGGTCACCCAACCAGCCAATAGACTGCTCATATCAGCCATTATCCAGTCAAGATCGCTCTCCAGGAATAGGCCAATCCGCACCGAACCAGGGGCGCTCTCAGACAGTAGCCACTCCCAAGACCTAAAGCCTAAAGCCAGTTCCTCTGTAACTGTCCGAAACTCACGATAAGAATAGGTCTCCCATCCATGGGAACACCCCTGATGTAAAGCGGGAGTATCACCATAGGAACACCCCAGATCCAACAAATCAGGAATTGTATAGTGAAGTTTGATTGCTCCCTCAGTTGCCGGAGCAACATATAGCGAACAGCAGTGACGACAGCGAGCAACCATGATTTTTAGAGAGCACAAAGCCTCTCCCCTGAAATACACTCTGGATATCAACCAGTAAAATCAATCGAAGACTCAACCTACAGAACCTGTTTACCAAAAAAGGGAGCGGATCAACGACAGGCTGCAGCGTTAATTATTTAATGATAAAAAGGCTCATCACAAGAGCCTGACCAACAAGGAAGTCCAATAACAGTTACTAGCCTATTAAAAACACACTAGATAAAGGACAAAAACAGGCCAAGAAATAATGACTTCACAATCGATTTTTTAGCTAATCAACCAAGCAGTAGAACAGTTAAAAACTTAATATCTGTAGAGCAACTTAGCTTGGAAAGCTATTTTTTAGATACATCAATTATAGCGGGATCGCCTATGAGACGTGGCATCCTCTTAATATGCCTGTAATATTTGTCTTGAACAAGCTGGAGTTTACATAAAGATCGAGATTGATTACATCTCTATCGCCAAGAATATTCTAATCGATTAAACCCTATTGAAATGCATTTCTAACCAAGCTGCAATATCAGTCATGATTTCGGCCTGATTAGTTTCGTTATACAGCTCATGATAGGCTCCACTATAACTAATAAATGTCTTATTGCCCTGGGGTAAAGTCTGGCAAAAATCATAGCTGACATCATGATCTGCCACCTGATCTGCAGTACCGTGCAATGTCAGTATAGGCAGCGTTAAACGAGATTGGTGTCGGTAGAGAAACTGAACTGTTTTTAGAAATTCTGTTGCTAATCTTGCTGTGCCTTGTTGATGTCG
>JBCCJR010000153.1:0-11019 GCA_039045805.1 Cyanobacteria bacterium P01_C01_bin.118 | reverse complement strand
CCGGTTTGCCTGATTGCTTCACTATATTGACAGCTTCGGCTTTCTGCTCATCTGTAAAGTAGCGACGTGGTTTTTTAGTCATTTGAACATTATCCTGCATTACGACTCATCGGAAATGTCCACTTTTTTGGGGGAAGGTCAGCGTTGGTTTAACGCCTCAGGTAAATATATCGACACTTATAAAAAGCGCCACTGCCAGCTCAAAGTCCTGGGTATGCGTGATCCGGTAAATCTGTCACAGGTGTACACAGGGGTAAAACTGTTAGGCGATAGCGACATCATGCGGTTTGAGTCAGTCGCTGCATTAGAAGAGTCCTACAGGCAAACTAGATTTCGTGGCTATGTCGGTAAACAAAGTGATGAGGAAAAACGCTCAGGAATCACAGTAGCCAATGAAAAGCAATACCTCATGGTGTTAGGAGGGCCAGGAGCTGGAAAATCCACGTTCCTGCGAAAGGTCGGTTTAGAATCCCTTAAAACGCTGCACCGTGAGACTGCTAACTATGCCCCTCGCTGTGTACCTGTCTTGCTAGAGCTAAAACGATTTGAAGCAGACGCCATAGATATTCCGGCCCTGATTGCCAAAGAGTTTGCTACCTGTGACTTCCCAGAACCGGAGCAGTTTACCCAAAGCGCCCTTAAGCAAGGCAGATTGCTTATTTTGCTAGATGGTCTGGATGAAGTCCCCACAGCAAATTTAGATAACGTTATTGGTACCATTCAAGATTTTGTTGATCGTTATGATCAAAACCGGTTTATTGCCTCCTGCCGTACCGCCGCTTATCGCGGTGGGTTTACCCGTTTTAGCGACGTAGGCATGGCAGACTTTGATGACGAATAAATTGAGCAATTTATCGGCAACTGGTTTAGCAACGAACAAGATCGCGAACGGGAAACTGGCAAAAAATGTTGGGAGATCTTGCAAGAAGACAAAAATAAGGCTGCGAAGGAACTAGCCCATACACCACTACTACTGACATACCTATGTTTGGTATATGACCGTTCTCAAAGATTTCCTGCCAATCGTAGTAATTTATATCAGCGAGCGTTACGCATTTTATTAGAGGAGTGGGCTGCCGAAAAACGCATCAACCGCGACGAGATTTATGAAGGTCTCAGTATTGAGTTAGAAGAACAGCTTCTGTCTGAGATTGCCTATGATGGCTTTGATTCAGACCAACTCTTTTTCTCGAGGCGAGAGTTAACTAAACAAATCAAAGCATTTTTAGCAGGTAATTTAAATGTATCGAAAAATCTTGATGGAGAATCTGTTCTACAAGCTATTGAAGTGCAGCAGGGGATTTTGGTAGAGCGTGCAGAAGACGCATATTCCTTTTCGCATCTCACTTTACAAGAGTATCTCACGGCTCAATATTTAGTCGACAATAACCAATGGCCTCAGATTATTGCCAGTTATGTTCTTGACAGTCGCTGGCGAGAAGTTTTGATGCTGGTGCCGGGCCTCTTGACTGGTCGTCAAGGTTCAAATCTGTTTTTGAAAACTTTAGCAAGTCGAGCCGATGAGTTCCTAATATCAGACAAACTCAAGTCATGGCTAACTTGGTCGAGTAGCATCATAAAGAACTCTCAATCGGCTTTGACTCTTATACAAGAACGTGTTTATGCGATTTCTTTACTTATAGATATAAGCAATACTCTTCGGCAAATGTCATTGGAACATGGTGATGAGAATAATTCTTATGGGAGAACTGATATCGCTTTGGCGGAAAACTATAGAAGACAGAATGAACTTCTTGTATTTGGTTATGAAGAAATTGTACAAGCCCTAAGTTTAGAAAATGCATTTGTAAGTAGTGTAGGGATTTTTCGGGCCATAGCTAAAGGAACACGAAAAGCTGCATGGCGCATGATTAATCATGCAGAGGAGTTTTCTAAATCAAAGGTTTTGGAAACAGTCAGTTGGCAAGAGTTGTTTGAAGCTATAAGACGACTAGATGAACAACATCGCTCGTTAGAAGATCCTCTTGCATCCAAAAGTCAGTATGAAAGAGAGTTATTAGATGTTTGGTTTTTTTATTTGGAAGTTAAATCAGAGGATTTAGTTCTATCTGATGATGAAGTTGTAGCACTAACTTATTATCTATACACTTGTGCTTTAGTAATTCAATGCAAAGAATCAGCTGTCCGAGTATCTCCTGATGTTTGGGCAGGCATCGAATCTCGCATTCTAACGGTTCCTGAAGAGTAAACCCTCTTCACATACGCACGCCATTCAGTATTCGATATCACAAAAGCTTGTCTCCGCGAATACCGATCTCGTTTAACTACCCGGCACCTCACCCCCTGACCTATAGACAACCAGGCTTCTTACCCCTCTCCCTCAACCTGTCGTCCGCTGCCACAATGGACCGTAGCGTAACATCACAACGAATATGACCGGTTTAGAACTACTGGCAGAACCAGTCGCTGAGGGGATTACCAGCTTTGCATTGGAGCTTTTGCCTAAAGTGGGTAGTAAGGCTGTTTCTGAGGTGCAGAGCCTATTTTTCAACGCTTCTAGAAAATATGTCCATACCTACCGAAAACGTCACTGCCAGCTGAAAGTGCTGGGTATGCGAGAACCTGTTGATCTGGCTCAGGTATACACTGGAGTTAAATTCCTTGATGAAGAGGATATTCTTGGCTTCGAATCGACTCAGGCACTGGAAAAACAATATCGTCAAACCCGTTTTAGAAGCTGTATTGGTCGCCGCAACAAGGATGGAAAACGTTCGGGTACTGATGTTGCCAATGAAAAACAATATTTGATGGTGCTGGGTGCTCCAGGGGCAGGTAAATCTACGTTTTTGCGAAAGCTAGGCCTGGAAGCACTGCGTACGTTTCACTACGAACAAACGGCATACTGTCATCGCACTATCCCCGTATTGCTGGAACTAAAACGGTTTGAGGCGGAAGAAATCGATATCACGGCATTGATTGCTGAGGAGTTTCGAAACTGTGGTTTTCCTGCACCGACTGAATTTGTTCAACAGGCTCTAAAGCAAGGTAAGCTGCTGATTGTTTTAGATGGGCTGGATGAAGTGCCTGCGGCCAATCTGGATAATGTTATTTGTGCTATTCAAGATTTTGTCGATCGGTATGACCGTAACCGATTTATTGCCTCCTGCCGTACGGCTGCCTACCATGGTGGCTTTACCCGCTTTAGCGACGTGGGTATGGCGGACTTTGATGATGGACAGATCAAACAGTTTATTAACAACTGGTTTAGTAGCGAACAAGATATCGAGCGGGCTACGAGTCAAAAGTGTTGGGAAATTTTGCAAGAGCCTAAAAATAAAGCGGCAAAAGAGCTGGCCCATACGCCCTTGTTGCTAACGTTCCTCTGTTTGGTCTATGACCGTTCCCAGCGGTTTCCCACCAATCGCAGTAGCCTATATCAAAGAGCCTTACGCATTCTTTTAGAAGAATGGGCTGCGGAAAAACGGATCGATCGAGATGAAATTTATGAGGGACTTAGTATTGAACTGGAGGAAAGCTTACTGTCTGAAATTGCTTACGCTGGGTTTGAGGCGGATCAGCTCTTTTTCTCTCGAAGAGAACTAACGGTGCAAATAAAAGAGTTTTTGGCCAGTAACTTAAATGTACCAAAGACACTGGATGGCGAAGCGGTTTTACAGGCTATTGAGGTGCAGCAGGGCATTTTGGTAGAGCGAGCTGAAGATGCTTACTCATTTTCTCACCTGACGCTGCAGGAATATCTGACTGCCCAATGTCTGGCTGACAATAATCATTGGGATCAGGTAATCTCCACCCATACAACAGACACACGCTGGCGACAGGTGCTTCTATTAGCGCCTGGATTATTAACCGGAAAACAAGGGGCCAATGACTTTTTGCGGGCGTTAGAACAGCGAGCTTATCAATGTCTGAGCTCTCTTAAGTTGCAGCAGCTGGCCCAGTGGGCAACGGCTGTAACAGCGAGCTCTCCTGGAATCTTTAAACCTTCAGCTAAAAGGGTTTCGGCAATTTACCTGGCGCTGGCGCTTAACCGCGAACTTAACAGTAACTTAGCGCGTACCCACACCTTAGATCGGGCGCGGACGCTGGCGCTGGCGTTAGATCCCGCCCATGCAAGGGCTATCGATATCAATCTGGCCCGCACTCTGAATCTTAACCATGCCCTCACTCGATCCTGTGACCGAGATTTGGATATTACCCGAGCTGTTGCCCGAGGGATCACTCTGGCAAAACGCTTTGCTCGTCTTAATATCTTTGTGTCCATAAACTGGATGGAGGTTCTTAGGATGCTCCAACAGCTGAAGATAGCTATTCCTAGTAAGGAAACATCTGAGTACCAAAAACAAATATTTCAAACTAAGCTGCTAAAGCTCTGGTTTAATGCGCTAGGAATTGCTCCGGATGATTGGTCCCTGTCCCCCGCAGATGCTCAGGCCCTGGCGGATTATTTTTATATTTGCGAGCTGATGGTGCGGTGTAAACAGATTGCTGTTCGCGTGTCTCCCCAAATCTGGGCCAGTATCGAAGCTCGGATGGTGACGATACCTACCCAATCTTTAGCGGAACCCCAGTGGTTGAGTTTGAATCCTACCCTACACACTATGACGTCGTCAGCATGAACGCTACTCTATTTCAGAAAATAGCCTACGCCCTCTGTTTAATGTGTGGCCTTGGCTTTTTGGCTACTTTCCAGTCGGCTCTGAGGCAAGAATCGGATCTCTTGGTTATTTTGGGTACTATCCTGCGGTTGGAACTTAGCCGTGCTGATGCATTGGCTATTAATGGTGATACACAACGCTTACTGGTGCGTAATAATGCTGGATTGCAACATCATTTAGAAGCTCAAGGCTGGACTTGGGTCGATCAAATGGGAGCATTAACTATCTATCGTCAAAACTCTCAATTTATGCATGCAAACTGCAGTATGTATTCTCGTTTTTACATGATCTGTGATTTAGAGAATAGTGCTTAAAAGCTAAGTCTAAATGGCAGGTCTCTTGACTCATATGAACTTCAGGCTCAATCTAGAAACTCTACTCTCACGAGTAGAAGAGATTAAACGTATAAAATCATACTAACATCCATTGATCTAATCGGTAAAAAAACTAGTTTAAAGTGTCTGCAATCAATATTTAGGCACGCTGACTATGAATATAAGAAAACTCTTAAATAAACATGAAAACCCTTTGATTTCAACCCTTATAGGAATTTTTTCTTATATTTTTATCAGCATGAATTTGAAAACTTTAAAGTAAGCACTTGTTATATTAAGCTCTAAGTAAGATCGCTGATGTGTCATTGCTGACGTATATGCTGATTGACAAACTGGAGCAAGACTAAACAGTTTCTCTTATGTGAATTATTACTTTGCCTGAGGAATAGGCAAAAGATCATCGTCTAGGAGAAACTGTGTCAGAGTTTGTGTATTTACCGCGTCTCTCTTAATCTAGAGAGACCTAAATAATTATTAGACGCATTTAATTGCGTCCAGAAAGTGATGTTAAGTCTGACACGTTTTGCTGTGTCGTGTGGACTATTTTATCGAGGTTATTAACCCATAATGGACAATATTAAAGAATCTATCCAAAGTGCGCTCTCTATTGATGGTACTGTTGGAGCTGCGATTGGTGATTGGGGAACAGGATTTTCCTTGGGACAAGCTAGCCGCAATGAACAATTCTTTTCTACCACTAAATTAGAGCAAGCTATTGCTCTTAATGCTGAAGTGATTAAGGCAAAGAACCGCGCTCGGGAAGGGTTGGAGATCAACTCTCCCATTGAAGATATTCTCATTACGCTTCATGATCAATATCATTTGATTCGGATATGTGAGATGGCTGAAGGTGTGTTCTTTTATTTAGTAATGGACCGAGAGAAGGCTAATTTAGGTCTAGCTCGGATCAAACTACGTCAGATCGAGAAGAGGCTACGGATATAGTAAACCGCTCGATTGCTATAAACCAGATCTACGCTGCGATAGGTTAGCTAGTCATGTCACGCGATGGGTAGCCAATCATGGCGTAGGTCATTGCTTCACGCATTAATTTTCTGCAGCATGCACGAATTTAAGTCAGATCAGTCCGCAGGAGCTGACGCCAATAATGAATTATTAGAGATATGGATTGCTCGCTACCTGCCAAATCTTGGGGCAATTTCTAGCTGCGTAAGACATCATACGGAAAAGCGTCTAAGGCTTGCGATCTCAGATTCATCCCGCGCAATGACCACCCAAAAGCTCAAACGTTACTTAGCTATTGATTGTGCCCAGGCTGCAACGGACACCTATAAGCTTTTACTTGCCACAGGAAGCCATATTGAGGTCTGGCAATTAAAGAATCTAAGCACCCGCATTCACGATCTTTATGAAACTCTCATTGAATGTTATGCCGAGTCTTTTGTATTCTCCCCAACTATAGATTATCTCCATACCATTGACGCTGAAACGGAGAGATTAAAGGTGGCGGGTCTAGTGATCCCAAGGTTTGAAAACTTACTACTGACCATTGCCCCCATTCTCCGAGAACTCAAGGCGATTTATTTCTCATCTGTAAACCGACATCTGCTGGGGTTTATGACCACCCAGATACATTTCACGCGTCAGCATATTCTCAGCCACCTTGATCTGGATGAAAGTATCTGGATAAGCCCCTATCTACAGTTGGTGGACGAACTAATCTGTATTCCTTGGCAGCACATTTGTTCGGTTGTGGCGTCTACTCAGGATCGCTCTGAAGCAGTCACTCTAGCCAGAAAGATGCTGCCTAAAATGAGTGCTATCTCAGCACTCACGTATCAAAAAGCCTTACAAACCTACCCTAAGCACACGAGTTGTCAAGGACGGATTCAGTCTGCTGCTGTACAGCGCTCTAGCTTACGGGACCTCAGCATGTTTCAGGCCTATATCTGGCTCTGTGTTCTAGACGATAGTGTTGTCGAAATTGAGAAAAAACTATTGCCCATATGTTTACAAGTCTTTCCCCTCACCAACGTTAGCTGGGATCTGGTAACCTTTGCTATCAAGATAATTGTAGAAACTATTCAATCACAGATAAATCCTTTAGAAAGAAACTTGTTTGACCCCCAGGCAGAGACGATTAAAAATCTGTTTGAGCAATCTGCTCCTCAACAAAAGCAAATTGCTCTCCTGAAAGGACAACTTCAACAAGACCAGCCTACCAGTGCGGGTAGTGTTAGCTACACATGGCAGGCTAATGGACCACGATATCTCCAATAAATACTGGTCAATAACACAGTCAATTAATCCAATCCTAATTCGCGCTTAAGCACCTCAATAGATTTCTCACCAATATAGTTTTCACAACAGAAAACTTTGGGTGGACGAATAATGTCTTCTCTGGCGGCTTGCAGAGCTTCTTTAATGGCTGGGAAGCTGGCTTTATCCAACGCTGCAATGGTTTGGGCACTGCGCACCACCGCCGAGAGCTTTTGCTCATCTTCGGTTTGCGCCGTCATCACCAAAATTTCATCCCCCCGCAGACTGTAGGACAGTACTTCGGCAGCACGGAGAATCCCGGAACTGAGACTCACCAATCCCAGACAAGTATCTTTGGGTAAATCCTTGAGATGGCCCAGTTCTTCGGCATAGTCGTAAATATCGATGGGAATGACGCGGACAGATTTGGGCGCTGCGATCGCTTCTGCCTCATTAATAAAGTAGCGGCTGGTGACCACAGTTCCCGAGCGGGTTTGGGATAGCACATCCTCTAGTTCTTCTAACGGGACCAGCTGTACCGGAATCCGTAAAGCCTGTTCCAGCTCTCGCACCATCAGTTCTCCTGCGCCAATGTCCTGACGGGGAGTAGTAACCAGGACACGCGCACTGCAGCGCAATCGCCAGTCGATTTCCCCCAGAAATAGTTCACGGGCCTGGTGTAGGGAACAGCCCTGCCGTAGTAATTCGTCTAAGCTGCTTTCCACCAGCTCCTGAGCTTTAGGAAACTGAGCCAGTAGCGGCGACCGGGGTTTGTCAATTTCTACGCTGCCCTGGGTGCGCACATAAATTCCAGAACCGGGCTGCGCTTCTACTACGCCAGCATCTTCTAACTGGCGGTACACCTTACTAATGGTGTTGCGGTGCAACCCAGTTTGCATGGCCAGCTGTCGGGTACTGGGGAGACGATATCCAGGGGGATACTGGCGGGATGCGATCGCAAACCAGATCTGATCGTAGAGCTGGGTAGACGCTGGGATTTCGCTATCAGTTTGAATATGAAATTGCACCATGGCTAGCGCTCGATTGCCGTTTAATGAAGAAATTTACAGTGGTTTGGCACCTAGCAATAGCTCAAACCAAAACCAGGCTACCCAACATTACATAGAGGTTACTCGCGAAACCGGGTTTTGAGATGTGACAATTGTCATTTAACTGGCATAGGATACAAAACTTAAGAGAAATAAGGTAGTTCCGCTAACAAATGGCCTTTCCCAAAAGTGACGGGGTAACAGCAGAATAGGGGTGGCGTAAAGTTGAACGATGCGACCATGGTCACACCAACCATTGAAACGAAAACCATTGAGGTTAAAAGCGGCGATATCGCCCTATCGGTATACGTAGCTCTGCCCAATGGTGATGGACCGTTTAGGGCCGTCGTAGTGCTGCAGGAAATATTTGGGGTCAATGCCCATATTCGAGATGTGACTGAACGGCTCGCCCGGGAAGGATATGTGGCCCTTGCTCCGGCCTTGTACCATCGCCAGGCTCCTGGTTTTGAAACTGGGTATACTCCCAAAGACATTCAAATTGGTCGTGAGTATAAAGTAAAAACCAAGGCTGATGAACTGCTCAGTGATATTCAATCCACGATCGATTACACCAAAACCTTGCCTCAGGTGAAAGAGGGTGGGGTGGGCTGCATCGGTTTTTGCTTTGGGGGGCATGTGGCTTATCTGGCGGCCACATTGGCAGATACCTGTGCGATCGCATCCTTCTATGGTGCAGGTATCCCCGATCAGATATTTGGCCCTGGGCCAGTCGCCCTGGCTCGCACCCCACAAATTACCGGCACCCTGCACTGTTTCTTTGGTGCCGAAGATGCCTCCATCCCTGCTGAAACCGTCGGACAAATACGGTCAGCCTTAGAAGTGGCCAATGTCGACCATAAAATTTTTGAATACGAGGGGGCTGGCCATGGCTTTTTCTGCGATCGCCGAGGCAGCTATAACTCTGATGCGGCAGCGGATGCATGGGAAAAGGTGCAAACGCTATTTGCGCAAAAGCTCGGGTGATTGGGGGCGATAACCCCAGGTGGTGCGATTTTTAATAATCTCGCAGCGCATGGTGGTCAACCTCACCAACGGGTTGGCTATTAGTAGAGGATATTTTGGTTCTAGTAAAATTTAAGATTCTGCTGAGCGAAAATTGATTTAGACTTGGAAAACTGACTTTTTTTTATGGGAGCCTGCCCTGACAGGCCAGAGACCGTTGACTTTTTCTGCTGACGATTTTCTTAAAGCCCTTGACCAACATGACTTCAACTTCCAAAAGGGAGCGATTGTCACCGGCAAAGTAGATAGCCATACCGATGACGGAGCCTACATCGACATTGGTGGCAAAGCAGCGGCCTTTCTCCCAGCCCGTGAAGCATCTGTTGATTCTGAGGTCACCCTGGAAGAAGCCGTCCCCCTAGGTAGCGAACGACAGTTTCTAATTGTCCGTGACCAGGATGAAAATGGACAGGTGATTTTGTCCATTCGTCGCCTAGAGATTAAAGAGGTTTGGGCGCAGCTAGAACAGCGTGAAACCAATAAGGACATTCTCGATGTGACTGTCACCGGTACTAATAAGGGGGGGGTGATTGCCGATGTTGAAGGGTTACGGGGATTTGTCCCTCGTTCTCACCTAGTTAATCCACCAGAGGATCTAACAGTCCTTGTGGGTCAAATCATTTCTGTCGCATTTCTAGAAGTTAGCGAAGAAAATAATAAGCTGGTACTTTCCAACCGCAACGCTGCTAGAACTGCAGCCCTGGGACAGCTAAATCCAGGCCAGCTGATTGATGGCAAGGTAGGGGCTATCAAGCCCTTTGGCGTGTTTGTCGATTTTGATGGTGTGCGCGGCTTACTTCACGTCAAGCAGATTAGCAAGAGTTTTGTGCCATCCATTGGCGATGTCTTTGAAGTGGGACAGCCCGTTAAAGCCGTTGTCCTTAATCTCGATGAGGAAAAAGGACGTATTAGTTTATCGACTAAAGTCTTAGAAAAGTATCCCGGTGAGATTCTCAAAGAAGCCGATAAGCTAATGGCTGAAGCTCCTGAGCGAGCTGCAGATCCCGGCAAACTGTTGGCGGAGCAAGACGGCTAATGGGTAGCGTATGGGAATTAGATTTTTACTCGCGCCCGGTCCTCGATGAAAATCAAAAAAAACGCTGGGAAGTCTTAATCTGCGATGGAGCACAGACCATTGGTGATAGCTCTAACCTCCGCTACAGTAAGTTTCTCTCGAACCAGCAGGTCAACTCTATTGAGTTAAAGGAAGCGATTCAAGAAGCCATTGCTCAGATAGGGGAGTCCCCTACGCGGATTCGCTTTTTTCGCTACCAAATGCAGAATATGATCAAGCGAGCCTGTGATGAGCTGGGATTGCCCGCCAGGCTCAGTCGTCGCGCCCTGACTTTGCAAAGCTGGCTGGATGATCGACAGAAAAACTTTTATCCAGAGCAGCCGGGCTACCAGGCAGGGAAAGCTCAATCCACGGTGCAGCCCATCGAAATAGCAAAGCCATTACCCGATGCTTTGATGGGGCAAAAGTGGGCCATGGTTAGCCTGCCTGCTCAAGAATTAGCCGATATGCCCGAGTGGGATATTGGCTTTGGCGAGGCTTTTCCCCTGGATCTTGCAGGTATCACGCCGGATACGATGGTTCCCGGTATTTTGATTTTTTCAGAACGGGCCTTGCCGCTGGCGGGATGGATGTCTGGTTTGGAGCTGGCCTATCTGGATGTACAGCTGGGCAAAATCTCTCAATTACTGCTAGAGACTGGTAGTAATGACACTTGGATTATGGCCGGTCTAAATCGTCCT
>JBCCJR010000152.1:0-11092 GCA_039045805.1 Cyanobacteria bacterium P01_C01_bin.118 | reverse complement strand
CCATCGCTTGCGATTTTTATTGCCGCCCATATAAGTGATCCAGACACGACTCCCCTAGGAGCACTATACAGGTGAGACGGAAAGAGGGTTAGGTCGAAAATATATTAGACATAAGCAAGCAAAATCAATTAAATTCCACTTTTGGCTGTATGGGCCTTCCATGGAGCATCTCTTCAGCTTAAATATGTTTGGAATTTATCAATCGCTTGCTCCTAACCCTCTTTCCCATGCCTCTTACATAAACCGACCGGCCATCTTCAACACATCACCCATATCCACATCACCATCACCATCACCATCCAGAAATGCAGTGACCAATGGATTTCCCTCAGCCTGTTTACCCGCCTTAGCCGATCCCTGGTTTAGAAACTTCATCACAATGGGAATCACCATGGGAAGCATCATCATCACTTGACTGGTATCGAGGCCAGTTTTTTGAGAAACCGCTGCAGCCATTTCATTTTGCTGATTGGGGCTAAATAGCTTGGGTAATACACCCGCACCATCAGTTGTCCCCTGTTGTACCAGGTCCAGTACAGCGTCCAATCCCTGGGTCTGCTGTTTTTCCTGCAGGGCGGACTTAACAAAACCACCAACTATGGAAGCGGCTTGCTGAGTTGATGAGCTATTGGCATTATTGGCCTGGGCAACCTGCTGCGCCATCGATACAATTTGGCCAAGCTGACCGATACTGGCTTCGCGATTGGGATCTTGGATAGCTCCCATTACTTGATCAAATATTCCCATGGGAATTTAAGGTGTCCTTGGTTAGCAACAATTAAACGGAGATGGTACTAAGCTGCGAATCTTGGGCGGGCACTAACCACCATCGTTGATTCGGCAGCGAATTTATACCTTATGTATATTAAGACGCTAGGCTAGTTCGGATACAAAATTGGCAGCTTCATTTTATGAATCTCAGCCGCATGTCTAGTATTGCGTCTATTGCATCAGCGATGTAGCCCAAAACAATGATAATAAGCATGACCTATGAAACGCCCCCTAATCATTGCTGTTGCGGTTTTGATTTCTCTTGGTTTACTGTTGTGGCTGATCAGCAGCTTGGGGACACTGTATGCTGGCTTGTCCAGTCTCCATCCATGGCTGGCTCAGGCAATTACGACATTAGTGGTGTTGCTAATGCTGGCAGCAGTTGGGGTGATCGCTTACTACGGTTGGTTATTTCTGCGTCCTCGCCGTCAGGCTCCCCCAGTGCCAAAGACAACGAACGAAGCGGCTGTCGCTCATTTGCAAAGCCTTGACCAGCAGCTTAGCCAAATCGACGATGAGGTAGCGCGGCGGGCTCTGGTGGAACGGGCTAAAACCGTTACCCACGCCTTTGAACAGAAACGCCTGCATCTAGTGATTGTGGGCAGCGGTTCGGTGGGAAAAACGTCCTTGGCCAATGCCCTGATGGGGGAAATCGCTGGGGAAACTGCGGTTACTAAGGGGACAACGATTCAACGGCAGGATTATCGAGTGGCGATTCCGGCCATTGATGGGGAAATTATTCTTAGTGACAGTCCTGGACTACTGGATGTGGGGGCAACGGATCAGGGGAGTCGAGAACTGGCGACCCAAGCGGATCTAGTGCTGTATGTGGTGGATAACGATCTGCATCGGGCTCAGTATGAGATTTTGATGCAGCTGCTGACAGTGGGTAAACGTACTCTGGTAGTGCTGAATAAAATTGACCTGTATGCCGATGATGAGGTGGAGTTGTTGCTGGGACGATTGCAGCAGCGAGTGGAGCCAAGGATAGAGCCCAAGGATGTGGTTGCGATCGCAGCCAACCCAAACGGCCACCCCGACATTCAGCCACTAATCGACCGCATCATCGCTATCCTCCGCGCCGAAGGCCGCGACCTGATCGCCAACAACATCCTGTTACAAACCCAGCGACTAAGTACCGAAGTCCGCAATCTGCTCAGCCAGCAACGGCAACAACAGGCCGATGCCATCATCGACCGCTATCAATGGATCGGAGCAGGGGTACTAGCCGCCACCCCGTTACCCGTAATTGACATGTTAGCCACCGCCGCTATCAATACTCAAATGGTGGTGGAACTAGGGCAGGTCTATGGTGTAGCCGTCAGCATTGAAGATGCCCGCGCTTTAGCTATTTCCCTGGCTAAAACTATGGGCAGTCTGGGGCTGGTCAAAGGTGCCCTCAAACTATTGACCGTGGGTCTTCAGGCGAACTTAGCCACCGCCGTTGCAGGAAAACTGCTCCAGGGCGTTAGCGCCGCCTACCTGACTCGCATTGCGGGAAAAAGCTCTGTGGACTACTTCGAAAACCAGCAAGAATGGGGCGATGGCGGTATGCAAGCCGTCGTTGAAAAACACTATCAACTCAATCGCCGCGAACAAATTGTGCAGCAGTTTATTCAGCAGGTGCTGGTCCGACGTAACGACATCGGTGGGCATCTATAAAAAATAGTTGCTTATATATAGTAAGTGGCCCACGTCAAAACGTTGATGCCGCCAGACCTGATGACTTCCCCCGGTGCCCATTACAATGACTGCGAATAACTATCAGCCTGCCCCCGCTGCGGTTCAAACAACTAAGCGTACTCCTACTTTTTTGATTATCGGAGTACAAAAATCAGGTACTACATCTATTTATCACTATCTAAAACAGCATCCTCAGGTCTACATGAGCCCGGTTAAAGAAACTAACTTCTTTGAACGGGATTGGCAGCAGGCGACTACTGAAATGCAGCAGCGTAAAAAGGACGGCATCCTTACATGGGAACGTTATCAACAACTCTTTAACGGGGCTAACGAAAACCATATCGCCCTGGGAGAAGCCTCCCCCAACTATATGTTTCACTACCGATTTGCAGCTGAGCAAATCTACCAGCAGCTACCGAAGGCCAAACTGATTGCTGTTTTGCGAAATCCAGTCCAGCGAGCATTTTCTGACTATTTAATGCACGTACGCGACGCCGTGGGACAACAAACTCCACTGGCGGAGCAAGTACGCAGTCGGGGAGAGTCATCCCATGTCCTGCTCAAGGGCAAATACTATGCATCCCTTAAGCACTTTATGGACATATGCGGTCATGATCAGGTGGATGTTTTCCTGTATGACGACCTGAAGCAAGATTCCTCGCAGTTTATGCAGGGCATTTATCAATCCATCGGGGTTAATCCTGACTTTGCAGTGGATACGACCAAAAAGGCTCAAACCGCTAAAGTGCCCAAAAACCAAACGGTCAATCGGTTGCTAAAAACTCAAAACCCGATTCGCACAGTCGCCACTGGCCTGATGCAAGTTGTCCCTACACAGCTAAGACATCAGCTACGCGATCGGCTTATCGCCATAAATTCTCAAACTAAAAGTAAGGCAAAATTCACTGAGGAAGATACCATCCTCCTGCGGCAGTACTACCGTGAAGACATCCTAAAACTGCAGGACCTGCTCCAACGTGATCTATCAGCGTGGCTAGAGGAGTGAATTCGGAAGTCGGAAGTTCGAAGTCGGAAGTCGGAAGTCGGAAGTCGGAAGTGTAATCAATTCAGAATTCAGAATTCCAAACTCCGAATTCAAACTACTGAGAGGCGCTGGGACCATTTCACCGCGAAAATCAAGTATTTGTACCAGCAGCAGATAGGCAACGGCGAGTGCCAGGGAAATAGCACCGGTAATAATCGCAACAATTTTTGAACGATCCATATTAAACAAGGTAGTCTAACGTTTTGACATAGTGTGGCCGGGCAATTTAAAGGCTCTGGTAACCTATCGTCTTAAGGTAATGAGAAGCTGCCGCTCTCTCACTATACCGACTAGACCATGCACATGCCCTCTTAGGATTTTTCTGAGTTCATGAATGCCGTTTCTACTGCTAGTGCTAACCCTTCTGCTATCGTCCATCGCCCAGTTATTGTCAAAACTGAACAGCTGAGCAAAACCTACCGCACAGGGTTTTGGCTCAATCAGCAGGTGACATCCCTAAAGCGCTGTTCTTTGGAGGTCTACCAGGGTGAGACATTTGGGTTACTCGGTCCCAACGGTGCGGGTAAAACGACATTACTCAAGCTGCTATTGGGCATTATTCGTCCGTCCTCCGGCACTGCTCAGCTACTCAATCAGCCCGCTGGAGACCAGTCCGTCAAACAACAGGTTGGCTATCTGCCAGAAAATCCCTACTTCTACGACTATCTAACGGGCTGGGAGTTTCTGACTTACTCCGCCGGGCTGTTTGATATTCCAGCATCTATATATAAGGAGAGGATTCCTGAACTTTTAGATATGGTGGGCCTATCTCGCCAGGCCGCCATCAAAAAACAGCTACGGCAGTATTCTAAGGGGATGCTCCAGCGGGTGGGCATGGCCCAGGCGCTGATCAACGACCCCGAGATTATTTTCTTAGATGAACCGATGTCGGGCTTAGACCCCACCGGTCGTTACCAGGTGCGGGAGGTGATTTTATCTCTAAAGGACCAGGGCAAAACTATATTTTTTAATAGCCATGTGTTGTCTGATGTGGAGGTGATTTGCGATCGCATCGCCATCCTCGACCAGGGTGAGCTAGTCTGTTTGGGCAGCCTGCACGAACTGCTTGGCACTCCCGAAGCCTACTTTGTCAAAGGCCAGGGCGGCAGTCTCGATGTCCTCAACAAATGGCTGCACCAAATCACCTTTGAAGGCGGCTATTGGCAAGGCTATCTCGGCGGTAACCCCCATGACTTTATGGCCAGTTTACGGCTAATGAACGGCAAGCTCATCACCCTCGACCTGCGCCGACTTTCCCTGGAAGAATTTTTTATCCAAGAAATCAACCAGCGTCGCCTCGCCTCAAATAACCATTAAAACCAAAAGTTTTCTCACCCCAGGATCCAACCATCACCAAATAGAGCTAAAGTATATAGCTTCCCCCAGCGCTACAGTTGTTATGGTCGAGGTTACTAACCCCACATTTATTGATCGCTCCCATTGGGGCAGGATTCTAATCACCGGAGCCGATCGACTCCGGTTTCTCCACAATCAAACCACTAATGCTTTTCAGCAGCTATCCCCAGGGCAGGGCTGCGATACAGTCTTTATCAGCTCCAGGGCCCGCACCCTCGACCTGGCCAGTGCCTTTGTAGATCAAGAGAGCGTTCTCCTACTGGTGTCTCCCAATATGGCCCCAGAGTTAATCAACTGGATGGACCGCTATATTTTTTTCGCCGATAAAGTCACTCTGAACGATCATACAGACGCCACTTTTGCCATCACCTTACTGGGGCCTGACACTGAGCAGTTCCTGACTCAGCTGGGATTACCTATCCCTGACCCAGTCCCCTGCAGCCATGCGACTGGAACCTGCCATATTAATGGCACTTCACTGCTCAACAACATCTCTATTCAAGTCACCCGAGGGACCGGATTAACCATTCCTGGATATACCCTCATCGGACCTGAGGATGCTAGCGCTGCCCTACAGCAATGGCTGCTCGACGCTGGCATCCCCCCGCTACCCACAGAACAGTGGGAAATTCTACGCATTCGTCAGGGTCGGCCTATGCCTGGCCAAGAACTAACTAATAAAGATAATCCCCTGGAAGCAGGCCTCTGGCATACCATTTCCTTTGACAAGGGCTGTTACATTGGCCAAGAAACCATTGCCCGGCTCAACACATATCAAGGAGTCAAAAAACAACTTTGGGGCTTCCAACTTAATAAGCTAGTTCCTGCTGGGGTATCCATTAGCCTGGAAGGAGCCCCGGTTGGAAAACTGACTAGCGTCGCTGTCGACAAAGAGGGTATTTGGGGTTTGGGATACCTGCGTACTAAAGCCGGTGGATTAGGCCTCACTGTAGAAGCGGAAAACGCCACTGCCCAAGTGTTAGAGCTTCCTTTTGTATCTCGTGGCTACCTGGATAACGAGACAGCTGCCACCTCGACAACTTAGGTGGGGGTTAAATCAATGACTAATACTGTTATTTTTTAATATTTTCTCAGTTTTTTTCTACCGTAGTAGAACATCTAATGGCTACAATAAGATGAGCGCGGTTTTTACTAGATACTTCCAAGTTTTCTCGGTAGAAAGACTTATTTTAATGCGGGTACTCTGAAAATAACGTGAGTAGTCCTCATTGAAAATAGTCTAAGCCTTGATCTAGTAGCCATAGACCAAGGCTGACGCGTTAGGTTTGAAAGAACTACATATCACTAAGCATTCCCTTCTTTTTGAGGAGGGTTTGTCTAATAGCAATGCAGCAAATAACAACACTATATAGAGGCTTTAATCATGACATCAGCATCCTGGAGATTAACACTTGACCGAGCAGTACGCTACGCCGTTAGTGATGCTTTAGCATCCGTCAAATCCCATGTCTATGACTTGGAATATTCCCAGCGTCGTTCCACCCAAGAGGTTGACAGCTGGAATAATTATTTGGCTGAGCTACGGGACCTACATCAGAGGCTGCTCAACCTGCCTAGCCTTGAAAAGGCCGAGTGGTTAAGTGAGGAGCACGGCTACTATGCTCCTGCATTCACTCCTTTTGTAAGCGGTATCACAGATGCCAAAACCAATGTCCGCAAGGTGCATAACTGGCTAATGTCTCTCTCTGCATTAGAGCCTACATACAGCCAGTCTCACCTAGGAGATAGCTCTGTTTCTCTAGAACAAGAATACTATGTCCATCAGGTGGACCAAGTGTTAAAGCAGCTACAGCTATTGCCTACTCCTGGAAGTAAGAGTTGGTACGCAAAGTATGAACCAGTTGTAGAAGTAGCAAAGCCTATTGCAGAGAAAATTTCCTCTGCACCTACCTCACATCAATCCTTGGTTAAAGCCGTTGCCTAGGTTGTCTAAGTTGCTTGCTTAGCATTGCTTACCATCGTGCATTCTTATAAAAGGGAGCTGCCAGTGACGGCAGCTCCCTTTTGTCATGGGACTCCATCTAGTCTTTAGGGCAATCTACTGGGTGAGTCAAACCCTGAATTTCCCCGCTCATGATGGTGCAACGGTGGCTGAAGCAACAGAACGATACAATCCAAAAGCTGTTGAAATGGGGACTGTGTGCTGTAACAGTATGTTTACTTTTAGTCAGACCCGGTCTTGCCAATGAACCTACAGACTTTCTAACCACAGGTCGCCAAGCCTATGAAGCCGGTCAGTTCCACCAGGCAAATCAAAAATGGCAGCAAGCAGTCCAACACTACACTCAACAACATCAACCGTTGGAAACAGCGCTGAGCCTAAGTTATTTAGCACTGTCGTATCAAGAATTAGGCCAATGGCAAAAGGCGGAGCAAACGATTCACCAAAGTTTAGAACTACTCCGCCAACAGCCAACTAATCCTCAGGCTATTCCAATCCTGGCCCAGGTATTAAATACCCAGGGCAGCATCCAACTAGCGTTGGGTCAACCAGAAGCAGCCCTCACCACCTGGCAGCAAGCCACTGTCTACTATCAACAGTCCGCTGATCCAGTAGGACAGTTGGGGAGTCAATTAAACCAGGCCCAGGCATTACAAACCCTGGGGTTTTATCGTCGTGCCAAAACGCTACTTGATCAGCTGATTTCTACAATTGATACTCAACCTGAGTCGCTTTTTAAGGCAACAACTCTTCGCAGTCTGGGCAGCTTACTCCAGATCACGGGTCATCTAGAGCAGGCTCAAACATTATTGGAACAAAGCTTAACCATCACTCAAACATTCAAACAATCACTGGAAACCGATAAAACGCTGTTTGCTTTAGCCAACAACCTGAGGGCCACTCACAAGCCAGAAAAGGCTCTACATATTTATAGTGAGTTAATCTCACGGGCCAAGACCCCTACCCAAAAAATAGAGGCTCAGCTCAACCAATTAAGCCTATTACTAGAGCTACATCAGTGGTCATCGGCTCAAGCCCTATTGCCTGACTTGAGTGAACAACTTGCAACCTTGCCTGCCAGCCGAGCGGCTATCTATAGTCGTGTCAATTTTGCGGCAAGTATCCTTAGGTTTAATCAAGAGCGTCCAGCTGAGATGGCTGAATTTCCGATACATTCTTTGGCAACGCTACTGGCCAAAGGAGCCCAACAGGCTCAGACATTACGGGATAACCGAGCAGCATCTCTGACGCTGGGCCAGTTGGGGCAGTTATATGTCACGACACATCAATGGGACAATGCCCGAGCTGTTACCCAAAAGGCAATTCGGCTGGCTGACCATAGCCATGCCAAGGATATTAGCTATCGCTGGCAGTGGCAGTTGGGCAAAATTTATCAGCAGCAAAAACACCCCCAGCGTGCGATCGCAACCTACACCATCGCCATCGATACTCTAAAATCTGTCAGAGCTGATTTACTTGCTACCAATTCTGAACTCCAATTTAGCATCAAGGAAGAAGTAGAACCCCTCTATCGCGAGTTAGTCAGTTTATTGTTAGAGCCAGACACTGTCGATCAAAAAGCCCTTAAACAGTCCCTCAAGCTGATCGAAGACCTACAACTTGTGGAACTAGAAAATTACTTTCGTTCTGCCTGTATTGATACACAATCAAAACAAATTGATCAGATTGACCCCCATGCAGCGGTTATTTATCCCATTATCTTGCCGGATCGTTTAGAAGTTGTCCTTGCCTTACCCAATCAACCCCTCAGTCACTATCGAACCTACCTACCCAAATCTGCCTTAGAAAATACCCTTGATCAATTTTTTGTTGCATTTAACCCCGTTCTACCAGATAGACGTCGGCTTCAGTTTTCTGAACAACTTTATGACTGGCTCATCCGCCCCGCAGAAGCCAGTTTAACCGACCACCATATCCAAACCCTGGTATTTGTCTTAGATGGCAAACTTCGCAATATTCCCATGGCGGCGCTGTATGACGGGCAGCAATATTTGATTGAACGTTACGGCGTAGCCCTAACTCCAGGACTAGAACTCATGGGCCCCCACTTTGCCCAAGTCAAACCCCTGGAAGCATTAATCCTGGGTGTGAGTGAATCTCGACAGGGGTTTTCTTCCCTACCGGGGGTCAAAGATGAAATTGAAAAAATTTCATCTAACCTGCAGCAATCTCGCATTTACTTAGACCAGGCTTTCACCAAACAAGCCTTTGAAACAGAAATTAAAGACACTCCCTATCCTATTTTGCATCTGGCCACCCATGGTCAATTTAGCTCAGATTTAGCCAGCACCTTTTTACTAGCGTGGGACCAAACCATTTCCCTGGCTGATTTAGATACCCTGCTAAAAGATCGGCGAATTAATCCGATTGAGCTTATGGTACTGAGCGCGTGTCAAACCGCCGAAGGAGACGATCGGGCCACCCTTGGTTTAGCCGGAATGGCCATCAAATCAGGAGCTCGTAGCACTTTAGCCACCCTGTGGTCAGTCAACGATGAATCGACAGTGGACCTGATCAACCATTTTTATCGCAGCTTAGGCAAGCCTGGCGCACCATCAACAAAAGCAGAAGCCCTTCGCCAGGCTCAGATCGCCCTAATTCATAACCAACGCTACAGCCATCCCTTTTACTGGGCATCGTTTGTTTTAGTTGGTAACTGGCTCACTTGATATAACACCTGCAAGTAAGCTCTTTCGTAGATACCAAAAGACTGCAGACAGCACCAAAGCTTTATCTCGATTACAGAAATAATACGCAGAACAACAAATAGCCCCTTTGTTAGCTTAGTAAAAACTACTATGTCAGGGTCACCTGCCGGTAGCTACTGTTTTTATGGACGACGATGATTCGACTTACGGTACGACACTACATAGCTACAAGCCTAATACTTTCAACAGCTTTAGGTATCCTGAGCAACACTAAAACAACAGCCCAAACATTCCAAGAAACCCAGGAAATTCAATCCGACTGGTCTTTTTGGCCTACCGATGACGATAAAGCGCCGAAAAGGACCGTTAGCGGTGCAACTCGAGGAAATTGTTCTAACGAACAGGTAACAGCTCTATTGCCCAGTTCTCAATATGGCCTCACTCGCAAGTCTCATCCAGAGATATTAGTGGCTACATCAGCTGATGGACCGAGCCAGGCTTTATTTAGCGTCCAATCCGCAGACGATTATTATTATGAAACCTATGTTGACCTACCGGAAGCAATCGGTATCGTCAGTATTGCTTTACCCCTTGAGGCCCCACCATTAATGGAGAACAGCCTCTACCAATGGTCACTGATATTGATGTGCAACCATCGTCTGAGACCTGACAGTCCATCCCTACAGGGATGGATTCAAACCCAGCCTACAGACACGGCTAGCCCAAATCTTACCCTGGAACAGGCCGCCTTATATCGAGATGAGCACCTTTGGTATGACATGATCGCACTGTTGGCTGAGCTACAGGTTCAATATCCAGAAAACTCCACTATTCATCAGGCCTGGCACAGCATTTTAACAAGCATCGATTTAGCCGCCGTCATAGATGCCCCCATTCTTCCATAACCCTCTTTAGGAAAACGGGCACTCTAAGAAAAACGGACGTTGTTGCTCCTTGGGTTGCTCTTCGGTATGGGAAACTCTCAAAGATACTGATTTACGCCATCTTGTACAGATGGGTTCATCCTCTAAATTGGCAACGACAAGACAATTTCTGACATCAAAGACATCAAAATTTAGACATGTTGCGATTGGGATGGCAAATTCGCCAACTTGGAGGAATTCTGGCCGTTTCATGGGGTGTTGCCACATTAGTAATTGCAATCGGGATGACAGGGTTATTACAACCCTTGGAGTGGTTTGCCTTTGATCGCATCCTCCAAAGACGCGCCATATCTGAAGTTGACTCACGATTTTTAATTGTCACTATTGATGAAGCAGATCTCAGACAGCTAGGAGAATGGCCTATTTCTGATAGCAAAATGACACAGTTACTTCAGGCTCTCCACCAGCATCACCCCAGAACAATTGGGATAGATATTTACCGAGATTTGCCGATTGGGAGCGGTCGTAATCAGCTTAATGAGGCTTTTCTAAACATCCCCAACATAGTGGGTATAGAGCAGGTGATTGGGGAACTGGTGCCCCCTGCCCCAAAACTAAACTCACAGACACAAACTGGTATGGCCGATCTGGTGCCTGACGCGGATGGGCGCATCAGACGAGGACTATTAGCTGTTAAATGTGACAAGGACGAAAAGATTTG
>JBCCJR010000151.1:0-11119 GCA_039045805.1 Cyanobacteria bacterium P01_C01_bin.118 | reverse complement strand
TGCAGCAGTTTGCGCCAGATTATTGTCCGGCATCAACGCTACCAGTCCTTGCTCGCTCTGAGTACAGGCACCGCTACGATTTGCACCTGACTCACGATTGCCTGGAGCTCCCGTTTGAGTAGGCTGAAAATCCAGACGTCTCTGGCCCCATGCAGGCGTCATTACGCTAACTGTAACGGATAGGCCAAGGGTTAACCCTATCAAACAAGCACCCAGATTAATCGGCAACAGTGTACGATTCATATCGATAAGTTCAAATAGTTACAGTCGGTAGAGTCAAAATCGCTGGGGAAATCTTAACAGGGAATATAGTTCCTAACTGACTTAAAACAACCTTTTGTAACCTCTTCATGGGCAGATCTTAGCCATCGGCAACAGATGTGGTCTAAAGACCTTATGTATGCGTCTAGCGATAGAATCTTCTGTAAATCAATTAATATTAATCTTGGGGTAGTCTTGTTATCTTGTGCTATCTACACAAACTTCAGAATAACTTGAAATAATCTTTCAGCCAAGGCCTGTCAATCCTTAAGGAAAAATAGATTTTACCAAGAGATTCATTGTGATAGATAAGGTTATTCTAAATTTAATGATGTCATAGATTGAATACACCTATTAGGAGGGTTGAAAATCAAACTGGTTAGCTTCAAATATCCTATTCAGGGTCTAAAAACAATATTGAGCCGTCTGCCATTGGTTAAGCAAGGTCGTGATCGTCCACTGTCCAAGCATCTAATCCAATTAGGGCAGCCTGTTTTGCTAACCAGCTTAATTGTTGCCTCGTCTATCCTTACTATTCGACACCTGGGAGGTCTGGAAAAGTTAGAGTTAGCGGCCTATGACCATTTTATTAGTCTACGTCCCGAGGAAAGCATAGATCCCCGATTACTTATCGTCGGGGTTACTGAAGAAGATATTCAAAAGCTGAATCAGTGGCCCCTTAGTGATCAAAAAATTAACCAACTTTTAGCCAAGCTCGAACAATACTCTCCCCGTGTGATTAGTCTGGACATCATGCGCGATGTGCCCTTAGAACCCGGTCGAGAAGCATTGCTTGAGAGGTTAACCTCCAGTGAAAACATTGTTACTGTTTGCAAAGCTAGTAACCAAGAGTCTTTGGGAGTACCTCCACCGCCCGGTGTAATCAAAGAATCTGTTGGTTTTGCAGACTTGGTGATTGACTCAGGTGGTGTGCTACGACGTACTCTGTTGTGGATGAATCCGCCTACGCCTGCTGGGGGGCTGACCAATCGACCAGGACATCTTTGCAGTGGTCCTGATACCATTTTTTCTTTGGGTCTACGCACCGCTTTTTACTACTTACTCGCTGAAGATATCTATCCAGAACTCACGGACCGTGGGGAGTTGCGATTAGGCAACAAAACGTTTCCTCAGCTGACATCCAAGTTTAGCGGTTATCAAACAGCTGATACGGCTGGCTATCAGGTTATGCTCAATTACCGATCAGCTCAGCAGTCTGCTCGGTTAGTCACTCTTGAGGACGTTTTGGCAGACCAAGTTGACCCCGCTTGGATTCGAGATCGCATCGTCTTTATTGGCTACCTCACCCCCCAAGCCGGGGATGACTTTTATACCCCCTATAGTCAGGCCCTCAGCGATGATCAAAAAATGCCTGGAGTGGAAATTCATGCCCAGTCCACCAGCCAAATTTTGAGCACCGTTTTAGATCAGCGATCGCTAATTTGGGTTTGGCCTGTCCCCTTTGAGGCTGTTTGGGTACTAATATGGGCCGGCGTTGGCAGCATATTGGCCTGGTACATCCGTCGCCCCTGGCGACTAAGTCTAGCGGTATTAGGCGTAGCCGTTGGGCTTTACGGGTTTTGTTTTTTGCTAATGCTGCAAGGCGGGTGGATTCCTCTGGTACCACCGGTTATAGCCTTAGGAGTAGCCGCCTCTACCACCATAACGATTCTCAATCAAAGGCTGAAGGCAGAAAACCTGCGTATTCAAACTGAGCTCGATATCACCCGCCGTCTGCAGAAAATGATCTTGCCACCGGAGCATGAGCTACAGATGATTGAGGAGCTGGACATCGCCGGGTATATGGACCCATGTGACGATGTGGGAGGGGACTACTACGATGTAATATCAGGTCGCAACGGGCACCTCAAAATTGGCATTGGCGATGTCACTGGCCATGGTCTAGAAAGCGGATTAATCATGATCATGGTACAGACTGCCGTCAGAACCCTGTTAGAAAGTCATGAAACCAAACCTGAAAAGTTTCTCAGTGCCCTCAACCGCTCTATTTATCAAAATGTACAGCGGATCAATTCTGATAAAACTATGACCCTTAGCTTATTGGACTATAAACAAGGTACTTTATACCTAAGTGGTCAACACGAAGACGTGCTGATTGTTCGTGCTAATGGTTCCCTAGAGCAAATTGATACCGTTAATTTAGGCTTTCCCATTGCCCTCGAAGAAGACATTGATGATTTTCTAGCCCATACTCAAATTCATCTAGAAACCAACGATGTGGTTGTACTTTATACTGACGGGATCACCGAATCGAGAAACATAGACCGAGAATTTTACGGCTTGAACCGATTGTGCAATGTCATTATGAATAACTACCAGCGAACGGCACAAGAGATTAGAGCAGCTGTTATTCAAGATGTGGCCAATCATATTGGTCAGCAAAAACTCTTGGATGACATTACCCTACTTGTCCTCAAGCAACGATAGATGGGGGAGACCTGAAACTATGGCTTTACCCACTTCTTCAACACCTGAGTCGTTTGGTCAGTTCGCTAACGAACTTCATAAAGAGAACCTATGTGTCAAAATCGATTTTCCAGTAGAGTTGGTAAAGCAGCGCAAGTTTTGGCCTAACAGCAACTTATCCGCCAAATTTATTTCGGAATACGTATCAATTTTTTTTCCGGTTGAAAATGATGGGTCTGAGCAGCTGCGAAGACGAACGGAAATAACTGACGCAGCTCGATACATTACTAATGAGCTACTAGAAAATGCATTTAAATTCTCTTGTATTACGACTCAACAGCCTATAGAGATATCCTTATATCACTATTCTGATCGGTTAATTATCACGGTTATCAACGCTGTTGACACCAAGCATATCAACTCGTTCAGATCGCTCATTCATGAGCTAACAACATCAGATCTGACTGACCTCTATATAGAACGTCTGGAGAAAAACTTAGACCGCACAAACCCTCTAAGCTCTGGTCTAGGGTTTATCACTATTTTGATTAATTACAATACAAAACTGGGTTGGAAAATTGAACAAATTTCACCAGAATCAGACTGTTTCTTGGTGACTACTATGGCCCAACTACTCTATGACTAGAATGTCTAAACAGGCACAACCTGACGGTTAAAGACTTAGAAAAAAGTCCTCTAAAAGTAAAACAAGGCATAGAATCAAGACTATATAATCATCCTGAATAGCCTACAGGTAATTGTTAAGCCGTTATGATAGCTCAGCTAAACTCCCTACAAGATATCTTTTATATCGCGCTTAACTTAGTTATCACAGCCTTTAGCGCAGCTGGACTATATGTAATCTTATTCTATCTGCTGCGCTCATATTTTCGCAGATTTGAGCGAGATATCGCATTGGTAGCACTGAATGTATCGGTTTATCCAGCCCTAACGTTATTTGTGCTGATCGGTCTGGAAATTATAGCCCAACATTCCAATAGTTTAGCTACGGTTGGATGGCTACAGCGCCTGCTGTTAGGGTGCATCATTGTAACTATCAGCTATTGGTGCTTACGCCTGTTCAAACAAGTCTTTATCTATTACCTCAAGGATTATGCTGAAACTACTGAGGTCATGTGGGATGAAGTGCTGCTCCCTTTGTTAGAAGCAATTGTTCCAGTCATGATTATCTTGATGAGTGGGGCCCTTATTCTGCAGCTATGCTTAGGATTAAACTTAACCGGTGCTTGGGTAACCCTGGGGGGTAGTGCCTTTATCGTTGGCTTTGCAGTTAAAGATATTCTAGCCAACTTTTTTAGCGGTATCGCTTTATTAATAGATAGTCCCTTTCGATTCGGTGATGTACTCCGCATAGAGATCGATAGTGAAGGCTCTAGCTATTTGGGCATTTTGCAGAAAATTGGAGTGCGTGTTACTCACATCTACATTTTTGAACTTCATACAGAAGTGTACATTCCCAACAGTGTGATGCAAAGTCACAAAATCACCAATTTAAGCCGCCCCATCGAACCTATTTTTTTCTCAACACCGATTGAATTCAACCCACAGTGTGACCTGGAACGAGCCAAAACGATTATGCAGGAGATTCTCTTAGCCCATCCAGATACCCTAGGCAACATCGAATCTAAACTAACCTGTCTCAAGAATTACTACAGCTGGGAAAGTGAGTTCGCCAAGAAAAAGGAAAATGGGATACAACGGCTCTTAGCTGAACATGCCGTCAACAACAAATTGGAAGAGGTTGAAGATGCCTTAAAAGCTATGATGATCACGTTACAGTTTGTAGAACAAGGTGGCCTAACCCAGGAAGAAATCAACACAGTACAAACTGAGTATGATGACATTCTAAAATTGATGGGTCTTGCAGCCGTTAAACAAACAACGCGTAAACAGTCATTTTTTAATTTTCAGCATATTCAGCCTACATTTGTACTCAGAGAAACGAAAGATCCTGACTCCCTGATCAATCTAGTGCGCAAGTGGTATCGCATTTGGCTAGGTGACCCAGATGTGGCTGATGAGGATGAATATGTACTGCCAGAAATCTGGGAACGCAAAATTGAACTCTTAAAACGGCGTACACGGAAGCTTCACCAAAGGATTCTAAATCCACTTCAAGAAGAAACTCGGTTAGATGATTATGTCAAAGAGCTAGTCCGGTGGTTGCGAGATCGATTTAAACAAGCGCGTAGCTCATGGCACAAACCAGAGGTACGCATGGAACGGGTGGTACGGGATGAAGGCCATACCTATATTCGATTTACCCTCAACTATTACGTTGATGATATCCGTCTAGAGGATGGAGAACGAGGTACTCGTGTTAATAGCGATATCCATCGCGAGATCATGAACCATCTAAAAGATGATTGTCGCAGCCAGACTTAACCTAACTCCACAACCATCCCAGGCATCAGGCGTTTTAGATTTACTAAAGACTTTGACTGCCAGGGGATTGTATCAGAACCCCTAATCGTCATGGCGACCTTAGTAGATCTACGAACCTTGATAACAAACTTCGAAATAACGTTAATACCAGAACTATTTAGAAATTTAAGCTCCCGCAAATCAAGCGTTAGTTGACTAGGGTCTTGACTAGTAGCATCTTCCAGGCACTGCTCTAATAAGTTTGCAATCGGTGGATATTCCCCCATACCCATCAGAGCTAGTTCGCCTTTGAATGTCACGGTTGCAACCGCTGACTCATAGACAACCTCATACTCTTTACCCTTTATTTCCATGTTCGCTCTCCAAAACTTTGCCCTTGGGGTAGATATCCAACCCATCAATCATAGCTGAGCATTGAGCCGTAGCAGCAAACAGCTACTAACAGCTTCTACAACCAGTTACAACCAATTACCGACCAACACGTAGGGAGCCCAGAAAAAAGGATGCTGTCGAAAGCGAGGGATTTCTAGAATTGAGAGCTGAGCACGACGTAATGCCTCTGCTTTGGTTACTTCGCCAGATGTCAGCTCGTCATAAAATCGACTGATCAGTAAAGCAGTGGCTTCGTCACTAACTTGCCATAAAGACCCTAATGTACTTCTTGCACCGGAACGAACTGCCGTACCGGCCAATCCTAACGCTGCTTGCTGATCGCCAATGGCAGTCTCACAGGCGCTCAGTACCAGTAGCTCCACAGCACTAGATGTTGTCTGGTCTAAGCCAGTGGTAAGCAAGAGATCCCGAAGTTGATGCACACTCAATCGGTCATTCCAGGTCAAGATAAAGGTTTCATCAAAGTTGGAGCTAAACTGACCGTGGGTAGCTAGGTGGACCACCGGTGCATTGGCTGTTCGAATGGCCTTAGCAAAGGTGTTACGGGTAAAGTCTTGATTGAGCAAGGTCCTTTGGGCAGAGAGCTTCGCTTCAACTTCGGCAATTTCAGGGGCCACGTTTGGCAGTGAGGGAAATCCCTGACGAGCCTCTGTTAAACCAGCGGTGAGTACCCCTAGATTCCGAGGCTTAATCGGGCTAGGCTCCAGCAGTTGGAGTCCTGGCGTTAGTGCGATCGCATAGCGTTCCATCAAGTACCGTTGACCATCGTAAAGTGCCGCCATTGGTACATTTCGCAAGACCCCATCAGAAACAAATACCAGAGTATTGACATCGCTATTTTCTAAATCCGCACTGAAGGGCTGTACTAGCCAATCATATACCTGTTGAGATAGCTCCAAATAGCGCTGACTAGTCTTTTGTACCAGGGCTTGTCGTAGGTCTAACACAGTCGCTTCTAGTTGAGACTTAGACACAGCACTACTGTAGTGACGGAGAGACTGGCCTGGCAACCGAACAATGATATCTAACCGATCCGGCAAAATAATCGGATAGATAACCGCCGCTTGACGATCTAGTTGATCAATCAGCACTGGGTTAGCCGATAGACACGCTTCCCTAAAGAAATTATCGAGTTCTGCCAGCTGTAGAGACTCCATTACAGTCCTCGCCTTTTCAAGGTTTTCAGGTGAGACTGTTGTATCTGTCAGCAGTAGACTAACGAGTTCGCGATGGATCGGTTCCACACCAGCTTGAAAAGCCGCTTGTACCTCAGGATTGATCGAGACCAGGTCGTTACGCAGCAGTTGCAGAGTTTTGACTGATTCGCTATACGCTTGAACCGCTTTGGTGTAGTTAGGATGTTGGGAGTTTTTAGAACCGCTTTGAGGAATATTTGCCTTGAAAATCCGCCCTAGTTGCCACTGCCAACGATAGGAAATTTCTGGGACATCCAGGCTTTGGGAAATCAGAAGAGCCTTTTGGGTAAAAACTTCGGCTTCTTGCCACTGTTCTGCCTGTTCATATAGATGTCCTAAACTACCCAGGACATAGGACTCTGAGCGTAGATCTCCCAACGCCTTAGCATCCTTTTGAGCCAACTGTAGCAGTTGAATAATATCTGCTTGAGCAGTTGCTGATGGCATCCCCCTGGGTGTTTCTAATACAGGTGCTGTTTGGGGTATACTCCCATCCCCCCCTAAAAACTGTTCCACCAGGTTGAGATTATCGCGAGTGTAGGTATTACCATCAATAGCTGTTGCTGATCCACGAACTGTTGTAGCAGGTGAGCGTCCTCCTAAAAACTGTTGGACCAAATTGAGATTATTGCGGGTGTAGGTTGATGCATCTGGGATGGTTCTACTTTCGATCCTGTTACCGGGTACTGAAGTAGTCTCTGTAATAGATTCGATGGAGCGATCAATAAACAAATCAACCAAGTCGAGATTATCGCGGGTATAGGTACTAGGCAAGGATGTTGAGTAGGTTGCGCCCGAGTATCTTGGAGCTTTTTCTAAACGAGCATTACGTTGGCTAATTTTGAGACGACTCTCTGCCAGGTTGATTTTGGCATAGACAACGGCCTGGCTGGAGGGCAACCCTTCCAGTGATGGCTGAATTTGTCGCGCCAGTGATTCTGCTCGCTGCCATTGTTGGGTATTGATCAAAACCGCCAGTTCACTCAGCTGAGCTTGAATGGTAGTAATGGGTTTTGCCGATTGGTTAACAGCCTGTTGATAATATTGCTGAGCAGTTTCTAACTGTCCCAGAGCTTCAACCGTATTCCCCAAGCTTACCTGAATTGCCACGGTCAATTGCGATAGGCCCAACCCCTGGGCCATCCTTAAACTAGCTTGTAATGCTGTCTCAGCCTGTTCCAGATCGCCAGCCACACGCAAGGCTTCACCCAACATCTGCAGTCCTGTTGCCTTAATTTCAGAATCAGGCTGGTCGGCGAGGGCATCTGTCAAATCACTCAAGGTAACAATGGCACGTCGATAGTGCCCCATAGCCTGTAATGCTTGGGCCTGGGTCAGTATGGAACGCAGCCTTCGATCTTCATCGCCCAGTTGGTCGTAGATCTCAGTAGCCGATTGCCATGTTTGTAAAGCGTCTAATGCCTTACCCTGACTGAGATACAAATGGCCCTGTATATCTAGAGTCCGAGCCAAGATTGGTGATTGCTCCGCTACTGGTAATCGATCGATTACCCCTAATCCCCTGGAAATCGTCTGCCTGGCCTCAGACCAACGCCCCAACTGTTGATAAACAAAGGCTAGATTCCTTAGCGCTAGAGCCTGATTGAGGTTGTCACCATTGTTTTGGTAAAGCTCAACTGCTTGTTGTAGTTGTGTAATTGCCTCGCTGTAGGCACTAGCTTCAAACAGGTCGCGACTTTGTTGTGAGTTTGCATGCAGCTGCTCCTCTGGTCCTCGAAAATCTGCCCTGACCAATCCCACTGGCCACAATACAGCACATAGCAACGCTGTCATAAACCCTAAAATCAGACGTCGCCAACGGTGCTGCCAGGGAGCTAAAAATAATCGCCTCAGGGGCCGAAAACTCAATGAAAACATGGCATTAAACCCAGCGTGAATCTAGCAACAATAATCAAGAACAATGGTTAAAAAAGGCGATAGTTAATGGCAAAGTAAAGGCCGTTTTCTTGCAAAGACGATGTTCGTTTATCAATGTCCACCAGGGGAATACCCCAGTCCAGACGGGCCGTTAGGCGATCCCCCTGTTGCCACAGTAAACCTATGCCAGTTGATACCAATACGTTGGGATCTGGGTTAGTACCATTATGATTCCAACCACCTCCCACATCTACAAAGGGTGCAAGCTGAAGTAATCCACTAATATCACGGGCACGATACACTGGCAGACGCACTTCCCCTGACAGAGAAAATCCATTATCAGTTAGCAAAACATTTTGGCGATACCCCCGCACTGTTTGCTGTCCACCAAGGCCAAATTCCTCTAGCGGCAGCAGATCATCACCACTCAGTTGTAGTCCGCCCTTGAGTAACAGCAGAGTTTCGGGAGCCAATAGCTTTACCCATTGGGCCTGCCCACGCCAGGCAAAAAACTGACTATCGGGAGCATTGTCATTAACAGTGGCATCTAATAAATCCAGCCCCAGACTAAATTCAGAAAACAGCGCTAGCACCTCACGATTGCCCGTTTGGGTCCATTCCTGAGAAAAACGCAGAGCCGACAGTCGAGTCCGCCCTTCAACATCGGCCCCAGGTGAGGGAAAGCCGACAGACTCACCAATTACGTCACTCAAAAAGTCGGTCTTGCTGCGCTGGTGTGTCAGCCTCAGTCCTAAGGCCAATTCCTCATTGGGGGTCTGTACCAGCGGTTGACGAAAAGATACCCCATAGCTTTGGGATTCTGATTGAATATCCAGGACCGTAAACGGGTCTTCTATCACTGAGCTATCGGACACGCTTGTTTGCCAGCCGATGGTGCCGTTGCGAGCATTGACGGGAAATGCATAGTCCAGGTTGATTTCATCACTACCGCTAGTGTTGAGGTATTCCAGCTCAATGCGATCGCCCTGGCCCAGCAAATTACCTTCAGTTAGGGCAATTCCCCGTCGCCAGCTGCCGACACTGGGAGAACGATTGTTGTCTGTGCGCAGCTCGACGTCAAATGTATCCGCTACCGTCACCTCTACATCTAAAATACTCGTGCCTGGCTCAGTCCCCGTTGCTAATTCAGCCGTAATCGTTTGAATGAGGGGATCAATCTGTAGCACCCTTAGACCATCTAGCAAACGTTCTGAATTTAGCGGTGTAGCTCCAGCCAAGGCTAGCCGATCACGGACATAGTTGGGGGACAATCTCCCATTAATAGTGACATTGATATCTGTTAGCCGACCTTCCAAAACTTGAATTTGCAAAATGCCATCGGTCAACGTTTGGGGTGGAATGTAAGCACCGGAATTGACATAACCTTGATCCACATAGCGCTGCGTAATGGCTGAGCGCACCTCGAACAGATCAGCTGGGGTTAGCGGACGATTGAGGTAAGGGTCTGTAATTTTTGCTAAATCTGATTCACTAAAGACTGTACTACCTATGACGTCAAAGGCATTGATTATGATGCTTTCTGGCACTGCACCTGGTAAAACTGGAGAGGGTGCGCCATCAGTAGGAATATCAAGTATTTGCTCAGAAGGCAGTGGCTCTATATCAATCGATTCTGGAAACTCACTCTGAGCGTATCGGGTTTGAGCCAGCGCTGACTCAACAAGCAGACTACTAGGGAGACCACACACCCAAATATATAGGCAACACTTTAGACAATAAGAAACAGGAACACGCGGTAGGGGCATTTTACAGGATTACTTTTATCAAGGGTTGCTATTAAAACCATTGGGGCAAACCATTAGACGGTCTTAATAAATGGGCGATCGCAAATCATTAATCGTTGCCAATTTTACCGCGAAGATTTTTTGGAAGGATATCTTGAATCATCTCTTTGCAATGCAATTACACTGAATGAACTTTTTACAAGCTAATCAACTGTGCCGACGTCTTCTTGCGTTTGTGTAACGATAAAGTGACCTTAGGCTAATGGAATGGAGGATATACCTAATCTGACAATATGCAGCCGGTCAAAGTTTAAGTTTGCAGGGGTTTGACTCAATATCAAAGCACTGCAGCAATGCTTCAGCAGTTTGCCATAGATTGCTCGGTGTTACATCACACCGAGCACCTTGCAGGATGGATGGATGGGGAACAACAGTGTAAGTCCTATCACTAACTGAAGTGAACCCCTAATTTTGGGGGTCACTACATACCCTCACCATTGCGCCACCGCTTGAGTAACCGTTGGACCGTGCTTAAACTGACTTGAAAGCGGTCAGCTAGTCGGCTTTGGGAGATAGTCTCATTGGTATGAACATCAATGATTCTCTGACGTAAATCAATGGAAAGGGGCTTCATTTAGATGCTGTTTATGAGATTCTTTCTGGATCTTGATAGTATATTCAGCTCAAGCGAGAAACGCTATAAAACACATCTCTATAGTAGAATTTAATCCTTGATGAGAATCAGCTAAAACCTAAATCAGCTCAACACTGTTGGCAACAGTGAAGTCAGACTGATTTGCCAGGAATGCGATC
>JBCCJR010000150.1:0-11150 GCA_039045805.1 Cyanobacteria bacterium P01_C01_bin.118 | reverse complement strand
AGGCTTTGGACTAGTTTGAGAAGCAGTGTCTTCAGACGTGTCCGAAGACAGAGGGGCTGACGGTGGTTCTAACTCGATGTCTGGAGCAGACTCCGCCGTCGGTTCCTCTGCCTGAGATGATTTCTCCGGTGTGCCAGTGACCGATAAACTGTCCATTCTTTCTAATTCGGCTGTGGTGTTGGTGGTTTCGTCAGATAACGGGGCGATGTCTCGTTCAGCGTCTGGTTCGAGACTGTCTGCAGCATCAAAACTGTCTGCTGTCTCATCTGTCAGACTACTGTTGAGGTTATTATCCTGCCCTTTCTGAGTCGATAGGTCCTTGGTTTTATTAGAGGGCTTAGTTATCGGCGATAGGTCGTTGGTCTCATCAGAGGGCTCAGTTATCTCAGAGGGTTCTCTCTCAGACGTTTTGGGTTCTAAGTCTTCAGTCTGCCCATCAGGAATTGCAACCGTTGGTTCCTCCGCTGTAGATTCTTTTGGTGTGTCTGCTTCAACAGAGCGTTGTGACTCAGGGGGCTCCGATACCTCAGTTACCCCAGCATCCTCGTCCTGACTAAGGTATTCCGACTGTTCTAACACCTCAGGAATCTCTGGGACAGGAGGACTATAAGTGGGGTCAATAATGTGACCTACCTGTTCCAAGGTGAGGTCGCCCCGCACTATCTGGGCCAGACTGTCATTTAGCGCTGGATCGTAGTCAATCAAACGTACGGTGTTATTAAACAACCCCTCAATGGGATTGCCCTGGTCATCCACCAACGTCAGTTGGATCCAGTTTTTTCCCGATTTGAGCCCCTCTATATATATGGGCCGCCAATCTTGAATGGTGAAACTATCGCCATTGATGGTGTAGCGAATTTGCCAATCCTTTAGGTTGGGATTTTCCTGGGCAACTTGGTGTAAAGGAGCATCGGTCAAATAAAAGTCCAGCAAAACTGGTTCAGCGCCATAGGTACCCATGGGAGTACCGTAGGTCAGTAACGGTTGACCTGTTGCTGGGGAATTTTCATCTGTTTTGGCAAAGATATGGAAGGTTACCTGGTCATAGGCCCCTTTATTTTTAAAGCTTTCATGCCAGGGACGTTCTGCCCAAACTCTGAGGGTATGGGTGCCTGGTGTGAGATTTTCTAGGGAGATTGGCTGATCGAGATCGTACAGCGAGCTGTAGGGCTGATTGTCCAACAGCAGCTCTACATGGGGACCCATTTCCCAGGTTTCATCCTTATATATTGGTAAATCTTGGATCTGTAAAACGACATTGACGGTCGTGATGTCCAATATTTGGTCGGCTTCGGGCTGACGAATCTGTACTTGGGGCACGTATTGATCCAGCCAGGGATGAAGCTCTTGAATCAGCTTGGGCGGATCAACCTGTTTGATTTTGGGACGTGGAGCAAACAGCGATTTGCTAGGGGGTTCATTGAGGGTGGGGTTATCTGCTTGGGGTGAGCCACTGCAGCTGCTAACAAATAGAAGAATGACGATTAGTAGTAGCGACTTAGCCAGTTTTCCAAAGTGCCGTTTTAGATACCCCAACACAGAAGCCAACGTCATAGTTTAACTTTCCCAAAAGGCAATAATGGCCATGGCGATCATGAAATCTAACCGGCCCAATTGATACTAGCTGGCTATTGGTATACACAGAGTCGTTAGCTCATTATCCAAAACAGTGCCCCATCATTTCAAACTCAGATTGTTTGTAAAAGTAAACAAATGTAAATAAAATACGATAATCCCTCAGAATGACCACCATAAATAAGATCTATGGTGCTGATTAAGAAAAGAAAGATGATTCTTTAGATTTTTGTGCGTTTTCCATGACTTATTGCAAAATCAACGCACCTCTATTGAGTTTTGTTAATGATGGGACGATTCGGTATCTTTTTTGGCAAACAACTACCGTGCGATCCTTGTCCTACGAGGATTTTAGAGATTGAATTATTGTTAACTCGACGCGGGATCGGTGAAGCGCGAAGTTTATAATGCTCAGGAACAAACCTAATTAATAGGAGCGCGATCATTTCTACTGCGTTAATATCTCAGTATTAAGTGTTTGCAACAGCTTCATTAAGAAGCATATTGTTAGCCTCTTTATTTTTAGGCTGTTCGTTCTTTGTCTAGAGAGAGGAGAGTCTCCATGACAACTACCCCGCGGGAGCGGGAGGCAGCAGTCAAGGTGGCAGTTGATGAAAATCCGGTACCTGTTTCTTTTGAGAAATGGGGTAAGCCTGGTCACTTCAGCCGTGCCTTGGCCAAGGGTCCCAAAACCACTACTTGGATTTGGAACCTGCACGCCGACGCTCACGACTTTGATAGTCACACCAGTGACTTAGAGGACATTTCTCGTAAGATTTTTAGCGCTCACTTTGGTCATTTGGCCATTGTGTTCATTTGGCTGAGTGGCATGTATTACCATGGCGCTCGATTTTCTAACTTTGAAGCTTGGTTAACAGACCCCGTTAACATCAAGCCCAGTGCTCAGGTTGTTTGGCCTATTTTTGGTCAGGAAATCCTGAACGGTGAAGTGGGCGGCGGCTTCCAAGGTATTCAGATTACATCTGGTTTATTCCAGATGTGGAGAGCATCTGGTTACACCAACTCCTTCCAGCTCTTGTGCACTGCTATCGGTGCCCTGGTAATGGCTGGTTTGATGATTAATGCTGGTGTATTCCACTACCACATTAAAGCTCCTAAGCTTGAGTGGTTCCAAAACGTGGAGTCTATGATGAACCACCATCTGGCTGGTTTATTTGGCTTGGGTTCATTGAGTTGGGCTGGTCATCAAATCCACGTTGCTCTGCCTGTTAATGCTTTGTTAGATTCCGGGGTGGCTCCACAGGATATTCCTTTGCCTCACGAGTATCTTTTTGACAAAGCGTTTATGGCTGACCTGTTCCCGAGTTTTGCTCAGGGACTTACGCCATTTTTCACCCTAAATTGGGGTGTTTATGCTGACTTCTTGACATTCAAAGGAGGCCTCAACCCAGTTACGGGTGGTCTTTGGATGACCGATATTGCGCATCACCATTTGGCGATCGCAGTCATGTTCATTTTCGCTGGCCATATGTACCGCACTAATTGGGGTATTGGTCATAGCATGAAGGAGATTCTGGAGGGTCAGAAGGGCGATCCGTTGCTCTTCCCTGCTAAGAATGGCCATGACGGCTTGTTTGAGTTCTTGACCACATCCTGGCATGCTCAGCTGGCTATCAACCTGGCTATGGGTGGTTCGGTAACGATTATTGTGGCTCAGCATATGTACGCGATGCCGCCTTACCCTTACCTAGCAACTGATTACGCCACTCAGCTATGCCTGTTCACTCACCATATGTGGATTGGCTCATTCATGATTGTGGGTGGTGCTGCCCACGCTGCGATCGCAATGGTTCGTGACTACGATCCGGCCATGCATGTCGACAACGTGCTCGACCGTGTTCTACGCGCTCGTGATGCCATCATTTCCCACCTCAACTGGGTATGTATATTCCTAGGCTTCCATAGCTTTGGTCTATACATTCATAACGACACTATGCGTGCCTTGGGTCGTCCCCAAGACATGTTCTCTGACAGTGCTATTCAGCTACAGCCTGTCTTTGCTCAATGGCTGCAGAACCTGCACACCCTAGCTGCCAGCGGTACCACTGCTCCTAATGCAATTGGTCCAGCTAGTGTTGCTTTTGGTGGTGACATAGTTGCTGTTGGTGGAAAAGTTGCCATGATGCCTATTGCACTTGGCACAGCTGATTTTATGGTGCATCACATTCATGCGTTCACCATTCACGTCACTGCTCTTATTCTGCTCAAGGGTGTGCTGTATGCCCGTAGCTCTCGCCTTATCCCCGATAAGAGTGAGCTGGGTTTCCGCTTCCCTTGTGACGGCCCTGGTCGTGGCGGCACTTGCCAGGTATCTGGTTGGGATCACATTTTCCTAGGTCTGTTCTGGATGTACAACACTATATCTGTTGTAATTTTCCACTTTAGCTGGAAGATGCAGTCGGATGTATGGGGTGCTGTCTCCGGCGGTGCGGTGTCTCACCCTGCTGGTGGTAGTTTTGCGACAAGCGCAATTACCATCAACGGCTGGCTTCGTGATTTCCTGTGGGCTCAGGCTTCCCAGGTAATTAACTCCTATGGCTCTGCTACTTCGGCCTATGGTCTGATGTTTCTAGCCGGTCACTTTGTCTGGGCGTTCAGCCTGATGTTCTTGTTTAGTGGCCGTGGTTACTGGCAAGAGCTGATCGAGTCCATTGTTTGGGCTCATAATAAGCTCAAGGTCGCTCCTGCAATTCAGCCTCGCGCACTGAGCATTACTCAGGGTCGTGCGGTTGGTGTCGCTCACTACCTCCTTGGCGGTATTGTGGTGACTTGGGCGTTCTTCCATGCTCGAATTCTGTCGATTGGTTAGCGGGGAGGACCTACTAGAAAACTATGGCAACTAAATTTCCAAAATTTAGCCAAGACCTGGCACAGGATCCAACCACGCGGCGGATCTGGTACGGGATCGCCACCTCTCATGACTTTGAAAGCCATGATGGCATGACGGAAGAGAATCTTTACCAAAAGATTTTTGCTTCCCACTTTGGCCACCTGGCGATCATCTTCCTCTGGGTATCTGGCAACCTGTTCCACGTAGCTTGGCAAGGCAACTTTGAGCAGTGGATCAAAGATCCTCTCAATGTTAAGCCCATCGCCCATGCGATTTGGGATCCTCACTTTGGTCAGAATGCGGTGGATGCGTTCACCCAGGCTGGCGCAACTGGCCCCGTTAACATAGCGTTCTCTGGGGTTTATCACTGGTGGTACACCATTGGTATGCGGACCAACGGCGACCTCTATGCGGCGTCCTTGTTCCTGTTAGTGCTGTCCTCAATCTTCCTGCTTGCAGGTTGGTTGCATCTACAGCCTAAGTTCCGTCCCAGCTTGTCCTGGTTCAAGAATGCTGAGTCTCGCCTAAATCATCACTTGGCTGGTTTGTTTGGTGTGAGTTCCCTGGCTTGGACTGGTCACCTGGTACACGTTGCAATTCCTGAGTCCCGTGGTGTGCATGTGGGTTGGGATAACTTCCTAACTGTCACGCCTCACCCCGCTGGCTTGGCCCCCTTCTTCTCTGGAAACTGGGGTGTGTACGCTCAGAGTCCTGACACTGTAAACCACGTGTTTGGCACTTCTGAGGGGGCTGGGACTGCAATACTCACCTTCTTAGGTGGTTTCCATCCTCAGACTGAGTCTCTTTGGCTCACTGATATGGCTCATCACCACCTAGCCATTGCAGTGGTCTTCATCATTGCTGGCCACATGTACCGGACTAACTTCGGTATTGGTCATAGCCTCAAGGAGATCCTCAATGCTCACCAGCCCCCCAGTGGCGGTTTGGGTAGTGGTCACAAGGGTATGTTTGATACGCTCAACAACTCCTTGCACTTCCAGCTAGGCTTGGCTTTGGCTTCCTTGGGTGTAGTAACTTCTCTGGTTGCTCAGCACATGTATGCGATGCCTCCTTATGCCTTTATGGCTAAGGATTACACCACCATGGCTGCGCTTTACACCCACCACCAGTACATCGCTGGCTTCATCATGATGGGTGCCTTTGCCCACGGTGCTATCTTCTTGATTCGCGACTATGATCCGGCTGCGAATGCTAACAATGTGTTGGCTCGTATCTTAGATCACAAGGAAGCGATCATCTCTCACCTGAGCTGGGTAACTCTGTTCCTCGGTTTCCATACTCTGGGGCTCTACGTACACAACGATGTTGTAGTTGCCTTTGGTACTCCCGAGAAGCAAATCCTAGTTGAGCCTGTGTTTGCTCAGTGGGTTCAGGCTGCCTCTGGTAAGGCCCTTTATGGCTTTGATACGCTGCTTTCCAATTCTGATAGCTTGGCTACTGGCGCTGCTAGTGGTATCTGGCTACCTGGTTGGTTCGAAGCTATCAACAGCGGTGCTAACTCTTTGTTCTTGACCATTGGCCCTGGTGACTTCTTGGTTCACCATGCGATCGCGCTAGGTTTACACACAACTACTCTTGTACTTGTGAAAGGTGCCCTAGACGCTCGTGGTTCCAAGCTGATGCCCGACAAGAAGGACTTTGGCTATAGTTTCCCTTGTGACGGCCCTGGTCGTGGCGGTACTTGTGACATCTCTGCATGGGATGCATTCTACTTAGCCATGTTCTGGATGCTTAACACCATTGCTTGGTTGACCTTCTACTGGCACTGGAAACACCTAGCTATCTGGGGCGGTAACGTAGCGCAGTTTAACAACAGTTCTACTTACCTGATGGGCTGGTTCCGTGATTATCTGTGGCTAAACTCTGCCCAGTTGATTAACGGCTACAACGCCTACGGCATGAACAACATCTCTGTATGGGCATGGATGTTCTTGTTCGCTCACCTGGTTTGGGCAACTGGTTTCATGTTCCTTATCTCCTGGCGTGGTTACTGGCAGGAGCTTATCGAGACCATCGTATGGGCTCATGAGCGCACTCCTCTTGCTAACCTGATCAGCTGGAAGGACAAGCCTGTTGCACTGTCCATTGTTCAGGCTCGTGTTGTGGGTCTCGCTCACTTTACGATTGGCTTTGTCCTCACGTACGCGGCCTTCCTGATAGCATCAACGTCTAGCCGATTTGGATAGCGTTTGATGTTCTCTTAGGAGAATGAAAAAAGCCCTTCAGGCTTCGCTGAAGGGCTTTTTGTTTATGGGTGTCGGTTTGACGACACGATTTGCAAGGTTAATATCATCGGAATATAGAGAAGAGGGTCGCTCAGGACTTTCCCTCCTGAAACCTCCCTGATCTGGGGAACTCAACTTCCCCAGGCCCCTCGCACAAGAGTTTATTGTTTGACTGCTACAACCATTGACATAGGTGATCGGTTAGGTGGGTTACGCTGCTCCGCCTCCGCTCCACATCGTAAAAGATAAGGTGTCTAATATTTTTGTCAGACTTTCTTGAGACAGAGAATCACAACTCTGTAGAAAAAACTTCTTTTCAGCATCGATTAGCAAACCATTGATGTAATAACTCTGGACTGAGTTTTGTTGTGCGCTCTCAAGTAACAAAGCCTTTTTCACCACTCTAATTCAGAGATGATCATAACAACCCTAAAGTGCGTCTGGGTCAACTCCCAGCTCTCTTAACTTTTCCGCCAATCGATCAGCCCGAGTTTGTTCTTGATCAACCTGAGCCTGGGCCTGCTCAACTCTTTCCTCTGGTGTCAGTAAACGATTTCCATCTTTGTCATACCAATAGAGCCATTCCCGCTCACGACCCAGATAAGTACCTCGCTCACGTCCCAGTCCTAAACCAATTTCAGGTAACCATATTGGCCCACCTTCCAATAGCTGGTAGGTATTATCCACCAGTTCATAAACCTCTAACGGCTGCCGCTGACGACGAGTGCCAGATGGATTTGGTAGATAAACGGCATAGTAACGAACGCCTAGATCCGCGTAGATTTCCTTCTTACGCTCGTATTCCCCACCATAGGTTTTAGAAACCACCTCCAACGCCAGGGTGGGGGCAATATTCTCCTCTTCCCACATCACGTAGCTCAGGCGACCCTGTTCACCGATAAAGCGCTCTACTCCCAGACTCAAGAATCCATCAGGAACTATCGCAGGTGTTGATGGCGCATAGTAAATTCCCATATCTACGCCGAAGAACCAATCCTGGCGGTCAGGCCAGGCCATCGCCAAAATTGCCTCCAGCAGATTGGGAATTAAATTCTGTAGTACGCTACGCGAAGCCCTTCGGTCTACGTTATCCACAGGGGTATCGTCTGAGTCAGGTAACTCAGCAGAGGAGGGTAGGCACTGCTGTTTAGGGTCGTAGTGTAGAACCATTTTTAAGCCTGGGTTGGGGTGCTGATTAAAAGCTGTTTCATAGTCGAAACTGGAAAACGCCCGTTTAACCATGGCGTTCACCGTGGCTAGGACAGGGAGGGGCTTTGATGCTGCGATTGAGCCAGCCGACGGCCTGTTCTAGTCGAGGTAGGGCTTCTTCTGGGTTGCCATTTAGTAAATAGACGAGGGCAGCGGCTACCTGCTCTTTGGCCCGTACTTGCCGATTAGCCTTAAGCTTGTGCCAGTCTATGGGGCTAATGGATAGTTCGCTGGCTAGGGCCTGGGCGAGTTCTAAGGGCTCGGTATTTTGTAGATTTGAGACGTTATTCCCAGCAGCCATTTTAATGATCTCTGTTGTGTGTGTACCTTAAGTTTATAGCTACTGTATGAGGGCTGCGTCATGAAATCGTCCCTACCCTTGACTGAACAAGCTCTTGCTGAATTCGCCACTGCTCTAGAGGAAACGGACAAAGACTTTGAAGCTTTGCGTCAGCGCTATGCGGAGGTGCAGGATGCGTTTGTGCAGCGATCGCAACTGCAATCCACCATTACCCAGAATCATTTGCCCAAGGCCGAGCTAACCCGTCTAAAAAAGCAGCTAGAAACCCTGGAAGCAACCCTGGAAAATCAGCTGATGTCCTGGGATAACCTGAAAGAACCCTTTTGGCAGGTTTTACGATTTGTGGGGTTGGGATTAGTGCTGGGGTGGTTTTTGCGGGGGTGGTTTGGGACATAGGATTATGGGAAACCCCTATAAAAATGCCGGAAAACCCCTCGGCCTGCGCTAACTTATATAGAGTCAAATTTGTATATATAAAATGACCACCCAGCGCATTAAGCACATCCTGAAATCTGGCAACCCTGGCGATACTGTGACGATCCAGGGTTGGGTCCGAACAAAGCGTGAGTCGAAGGCATTTAGTTTTTTAGATATTAATGATGGGTCCTCGATGACGGGGCTGCAGGTGATTGCCGATGCCAAGCTGGATGGCTATGACGATGCCATGAAGCGGATAACCACAGGCGCTTCGGTGGTGGTGGCAGGAACGTTGGCGGAGTCGCCAGGGAAGGGGCAACGGGTAGAACTGCAGGCCAGCAGCCTGGAAGTAGTGGGTGAGTCTGATGCGGAAACCTATCCATTACAGAAAAAACGGCATTCCTTTGAGTTTTTGCGGGAATTGGGGCATTTGCGATCGCGCACCAATACTCTAGGGGCCGTCTTTCGTGTCCGCAATGCCTGTGCCAATGCCATCCACGAATTTTTCCAGAGTCGCGACTTTCTTTGGATTCACACCCCGATTCTGACTGCCAGCGACTGTGAAGGGGCGGGGGAAATGTTTACCGTCACCAGCATGAATCTGGACAAATTGCCCAAGAGTGATGATGGCAAGGTGGACTATGGGCAAGACTTTTTTGGTAAACCTACCTATCTAACGGTGAGTGGTCAGCTAGAAGCCGAGATTATGGCTATGGCCTTTAGTAATGTTTACACCTTTGGCCCTACCTTCCGGGCTGAAAACTCCAACACCTCCCGTCACCTGGCAGAATTTTGGATGATGGAGCCGGAGATGGCTTTTTGCGATCTTGAAGGCAACATGGATCTAGCGGAAGAGTTTCTCAAATTTGTTTTTAAGCGGGTGTTAGAAGACTGTGCTGACGATATGGAGTTCTTTAATAAACGCATCGAAAAAACAGTTTTAGAAACCGCTGATAACATCATTAATAATGAATTTGAGCGCATCACCTATACCGATGCCATTAAACTTCTAGAGAAATGCGATAAGAAATTTGAGTATTCGGTTTCTTGGGGCTTAGACATGCAGTCTGAGCATGAGCGTTATCTGGCAGAGGAGTATTTCAAAAAGCCAGTGATTGTTACCGACTATCCCACTGAGATTAAGGCGTTTTACATGCGTCTAAACGATGGTGGTAAGACTGTTGCAGCAATGGATGTGTTAGCACCCCGTATCGGTGAGATTATCGGCGGTTCTCAGCGGGAAGAACGGTTGGATGTGTTAGAAAAGCGCATTGCTGAAGCGGGTCTACCCAAGGATGATTACTGGTGGTATATGGATTTGCGTCGTTATGGCACGGTACCCCACGCAGGGTTTGGTCTGGGGTTTGAGCGGCTGGTGCAGTTTATGACGGGCATGGCGAATATTCGCGATGTGATTCCGTTTCCTCGTACGCCGGATAATGTTGAATTTTAGGAACGCGGAGAGTTTCGATTTCTTAAAAGCAACCGGAACTCTCCGAAAATGAGAACTTGGATTTCGTAGTATAAAGATTATGGATTTTTGGGCAAAGGCTACATCATAGTCTTACCGTTGAAAATAAAAACATTACCCATACGGGTGATGTTGGTTCTGTCAGGCAGAAATAAGATCAGGGTATTCAATCACTGAGGTCTTGTTATGACTGTCGCAACTAGTAATACAACTAATGGTGTCGCTAAGGACTATGCATACTACGAAAAATACTATAATCGTGCCTGCGAAGTCTGTGTGCCCATTGTGCTAAAAACTCCTATCTATGTTGCCCCTGTGGTAATTGAGAAGGATCCTGTATGTGTAGACAAAAAGTATTAGAGAGCTTGAGCTACGGCTAATTTCTCTCTAATGGATTGAGCTAGGCTAGTTAACCCTTTCGTAAAGACTGACGAGCTGTGACGGCTGAATGTTTTTCCAAAACTACGTTAGGGGATTGGAACCCCTTCTCCCCTGGTCTAGAGGAGGCTAGGTGTAACAAGATTCCTTGTCTACATCCCAATGTTTAACTGATTACTTTCGTGAACTGAGGTGACTAAAAATGACTGCAGCTACTGATACGGTCAAATTCGATGCTGCCACTTATGACAAGTACTATAAGCGTGCTTGTGAAGTGTGTGTGCCGATCAAGCTAAAGGTGCCTGTTTATGTGGCTCCTGTTGTGATCGAGCAAAAGCCCGAATGTGTTAATCACAACTACAACTAATGTTTCTCTTTGCCCCCTGCTCCTTGGCGGGGGGCTGTCTTGATGGAGGCCAAAGCTATGACTACTTATCCTGATTTTGAGGGTCAGCCATGCGAGGTGGTTGTTCCGATTGTTTTAAGGGTGCCGATTTATATTGAACCTGTTGTGATCGAGAGAACAGCAGTCTGCTATGGAAACTCCCATTCTGAAGTGGTTGGTCTGAAGCAACAGCTGTCAGATGCTGGGCCGGTGACCGTGCCCAATGGTACGCCTGCTCAAGGTACGCAGCCGGTGGCTCATTTGAATATTGATGGCTCGAATCTTGAGGCGGTTAATCAGGTTGTGAGAGAGTCTCT
>JBCCJR010000149.1:0-11227 GCA_039045805.1 Cyanobacteria bacterium P01_C01_bin.118 | reverse complement strand
TTAGGGCAGGTAAGCAGTGGGAGTGCTTACTGGAACTGTTGCGATCGCGTTAGCCCCCGACTTCCCTGGACAGGCCGAAACCACTCAGGCATCGGCTCTACCCTTTCAACTCTAGGGATATCCAACTTTTTGCAACCAAGAGGCTGGCATCTTAAAGACCCTAGTATTGCAGCAAGCTAAAAATTTTGGATGATCAATAGTAAGCTCAAACTTTATCGCAACTCTGAATTAACCATCTCAATCTCTGACGTATAACATATCCAGTCAGAGCGCGACAATACTTTGCCACACACCGCAGGCTGCTGTTCTCCCCAGTACACGACAAAATCAAACACTAAAAGCGGCATCCCCAATGGAATTTCTAAAAAATCGCTGAGTTCATAGGTTGCCGGTACACTACCTAAACTTACTTTGCCAGCATTAAGCTGAATGCTGTTGGCATTTAGAGTGCTGTAGGTAAACCCCTGCTGTAACTGTTCCGAGAGCGATGCGCCAATGGTTTCAGGAAAGTAATCTATCTCCAGGGCAATGGGGATATCATCGGCATAGATAATTTTTTCTTGACAGTAAACAGTGCTCTCAGGAGAGACTTTCAAGGTAGATGCTACCTCAGCGTCTACCTGGAGCGGTTCATACCGCAATGGTTTAATATGTCCTGTATACCCTTGCTCCTGCAGGGCAATATCAAAGTGTGTGAGCGGATTAGCCATAGAAATACTAATCTTTTGATGCCCGCTTACAAAACTGCCTTTACCCCGCTGGCTTCTGACTAGGCCCTGTTGGATCAGATTTGAGAGTGCTTTACGAATTGTTGTGCGGCTAACGCCAAAAATCTGACCTAAATCAAATTCGCTAGGCAAGCGTGCCCCTGGTTCATACTGACCCGCTTCAATCTTTTTCCTTAACTGCTCTGCAATAAAAATATGCAGAGGCTGCTTATCTGTACTTGGCTCACTTGGAACCATAAACGGCTTACTATTCCCAGAGATTACTCGAAACATAATATAACCTCTGCCAGGTTAGTCAATGCCCCACCCTAAATATGCGCACCTACGGGTTGAAAGCGAGCCAGCTTAAACAGACTTGTATTGTGGGGCGTACTGCCACTGACAGCCAAATCCGCCAGCATCTTACCCAGGAGGGTTGTAAACTTAAACCCATGCCCAGAAAACCCGGCACCTATAATCACATTGGCATACTCAGGATGTTGGTCCACAATAAAATCTTTGTCGGGGGTAAGTGTATAGAGGCAGCGACGTGTGCTTATTAGAGGACCCGCTGCACCCGGTATATACTCACGGGCAAAATCGCGAATGTGTTCGGTCCACTCTTGACTGGGAGTATAATCCACCTCACTGGGGCTATCGACCGTATTCCAGCCGTAAAATGTGGTGATTTTGACACCGAGGCTAGCATCTTCATGGGGAATACCGTAGGGCATTTCGCCATAGATCCCATTCATATGGGCAAAGAAAACAGGAAAAGTGCCTGGAGCAAAATTCTCAGGGTTATCGGGTTGGTAAAATCCTAACTGACAGGGCATTACTTTAAGCGGTAGTTCAATGTCTTGGTCGGCTAGGAGGGCTTTGGCCCAGCTACCAACAGTAAGAACAATGCGATCGCAGCTAAACACCTCTTTCGGTGTCTGCACCTCTACCCCATTTGTCCCAGGAATCACCTTTAATACAGGAGTTTCAGCCATAATCTGAGCCCCATGTTCCTGAGCTAAACGCAGATGAGCCAAAACACATCGAGACGTCCGCAACAGTCCTGACTCAGATTGAAACAGCCCTGCCATGCCATCTTTCAAGACGAATTGGGGATAACGCAACTGAATTTCAGCCCGGCTGAGGTACTCATAATCCAGCTGCGCCTTATCCATACTGGTTCTAAGCTTCTGAAACGTAGGCGTATTAGGAAACCCAAAATCCAGCCCCCCTGTCTTAACATAAAGTTGTTCCCCAGCCTCTTCTTGCAAGGCAAACCAGAGGGGATAGGCATCCCGCATCAGATCGATATAGATGGGATTATCGTAGGTGTAACGAATAACGCGGGAATAGCCATAGGAGCTACCGTTACGATGATCCAGTTCAAACTGCTCCAACAGCAAAACGCGCTGACCTGCCTTAGCCAAATAATAAGCAGCCGCACTGCCAACACCACCTGCACCTATGACAATGGCATCGAAATGTTGACCCATAAATTACTTTTCTCCTTATTTAAGGACCGGTTTGCCTAAGCGGTCGAGTATTGGTCAATAGACCTAAATGCCAGAATTCTAAACCTTGCCAACCTCTAAATCCTAAAGAATCTCTCGATTCACATCAATCTTCTTACTGAGCAATAGCCTCCTCAGCGACAGCCCTGCTAGCCTCTTGCAACTGCTGCCCTTCAATCACAGCCAGCTCCTGAGACAACCCACGATATAAGCTATAACACATAAACAACAACACAATTGCAAACGGTAATCCAGTGGCAATCGAAGCCGTTTGCAGGGCTTGCAACCCACCACCCAATAGTAGTACGCCTGCAATAACCCCCTCCGTCACAGCCCAAAAAACTCTTTGGGGGACAGGAGAGTCAAGCTTACCCCCCGATGTCAGACTATCCACCACCAGTGAACCAGAGTCAGAGGATGTTACAAAGAAAACGACCACCAATACAATGCCTACGAACGAGGTGATTCCTGTTAACGGCAGCTGCTGCAACATCACAAATAACGCTGTAGCAACATTTTCACCCACTGCATCACTAATAACACCAGATAGATTACCTAACTCCATGGACATGGCCGTCCCGCCAAATACCGACATCCAGAGAAATGTCAACATTGTGGGTAGTAACAGAACACCTAAAACAAATTCACGAACCGTACGTCCCTTAGAAACACGAGCAATAAAAATACCGACAAAGGGAGACCAAGAAATCCACCAGCCCCAGTAGAAAACAGTCCAGCTGTTTTGCCAGGCAGTTCCCTCAAAGGTTTCTGTCCAGAAACTCAAGGTAGGGAGTGATGCTGCATAGTAGCCAACAACCTGTACAAAGGAACCCAAGATAAACAACGTTGGACCAACCAGCAGCACAAACGTCATAAAGAGAGCGGCAAGAATCATGTTTAGCTCGCTCAGACGGCGGACACCAGAATCTAATCCAGAAATTACCGATGCTGTGGCAAACCCCGTAATAATGGCAATCAGGCCAACCTGTATAGGCGTACTAACCGGCAAGCCAACCAGAAAGTTAAAGCCAGCGTTTACTTGCTGTACACCAAACCCTAAGGATGTTGCTAACCCAAACAGGGTGGAAGCGACGGCCAAAATATCGATTACATTACCGACCCAGCCATAAATTCGCTCTCCTAAGATGGGATAAAATACTGAGCGGATAGTCAGCGGCAGTCCCCAATTATAGGTAAAGAATCCAAGGGATAATCCCACAATGGCATAGATGCCCCAAGCGTGTAATCCCCAGTGGAAGAACGTTATTCCTAAAGCTTGTTGGGCTGCATCTTGAGATAAGGGCTCAATTGCACCAATCAGGGCAGGCGGATCTTGGAAATGATAAATTGGCTCGGCTACGCTCCAAAACATAAGACCAATACCCATGCCAGCACTAATTAGCATGGCAATCCATGCAAATGTGGGAAACTCGGGTTTAGTATTTTGTCCCCCCAGACGAATTTTCCCAAACTTGCTAAAGGCTAAAATAATGGCCACACCCAGATAAATGCTGACAGACAAGATTAAAAACCAACCCATCGCCTCGGCAATAAAGGCTTGAATGGCACCAAAGACATTTTCAGCTGGTTCGCGAAAGATTAGTGTCACCAGCACAAACAACAGAATCAGACCAGCAGAGACCAAAAACACTTCTGGGTGAAAATCAAATCCGTAGCCGGTAATATTGCGATCGCCAGGACGACGACGACTTCGGAAGGGGCGGGATGGGCTAAAAGCGTCTGATCCCTGAGCAATTGGATCTTGATGAGTCATGGTAGGGCTACTCCAATTAAGTCGAGCACATCTCACTGTGCCTCTGGGGAATTCATAGCGTACCTGTGCTCCTCGAAATGGCGGTCGATGAGCTAGCAAGCATCTGTCCTTTAAACAGAGCTATTGATATCGCCATCCTAAGAAGGTCAGGAACTGTTGATTAGAACATTAGTAACTGTAGCCTCAAAGATAAGAGCAAGATAAATATGATTCTGTCTTCATATATACAGTTGTCACTACAAGTCTTGAATGTCACTGATTATTGATTAAATCAAATATCTAAAGTCGTGAATATTTGATTTATGATTGTCCATTAACAATGTATGAAAACCTTGAAATTAGACTCTCCAGTTCAATCATTTAAGTCTAGGGCGACTACGTTGAACTCCTTTTAGACAGGCGAAAAGGATAATTCATTCAACTATTAAAAAGCTTTTTACGTTCTCTTAAGAAACTGTTCTTTAAATACAAATTAGAGGCTTAACTAAATTATTAAATGGAAAATCGTTTATCTTTAAACTTGTAATTACAAGTTTAGATCGGTATATTTTGGACTGAAGCCAAAGTCAGCTGTTGCAATTTCAGCTAGGGCAATTAGGTGCATGATTATTGAGGCAGAGTATGAATCAACCCCATGCTGTTTCTACTACTATCCAGGTTCAGGAGCCAGAACACTGTTTATCGGCCATAAATCTCGTGTCCCACCAGTGTGGCTTGCCGGCTATGGCTTACACCTGTTCTGACTATCTAGAGCAAGAGCGTCAAACAGTATTCAGTAACTATTGGATATGCGTTGGCCTGGCCTCAGATGTTCCGAATCCAGGTGATGTCTATCCGACTGAAATAGCCGGTATGCCCATTGTGTTGGTACGCGATCGCAAACGCCCTAACCAAACAGGTAAACCTCCCCTACGAGCCTTTCACAATATTTGTCGTCATCGGGGTCTGCAGCTTATTGATAAACCCTGTAATGTTAATGGCCGCATTCAGTGCCCTTACCATTCATGGACCTATCGGTTAGATGGTGCCCTCAAAGGAACGCCCCACTTTGGCGGATACTACAAGGATTCCTGTAGCGGCTTTGATCGGGCACGCAACGGTCTCCTTCCAATTCGCTGTGAACAGTGGCTGGATCTGGTCTTTGTTAACCTATCCGGTGATGCCCCACCCCTGACAGACTATCTACAGCCGGTGATTGAGCGATGGGCAGACTACGACCTGAGCTTACTCAGACGTGAATCGCGAGAGATTGGGCTTCAGTGCCATGCCAACTGGAAGCTGGCGGTGGAAAATTTTTCTGAAAGTTATCACCTTACTTGGGTTCATCCATCCCTTAATGATTGTTCGCGTATGGAGGATCACTTTACTTTTGAGGTGGGTGCTCCCCACGTTGGTCAAGGGAGTTTACTCTACAAAAGTGGTGTGCTAGACCAACGTTCGCTACCCACCTTTCCCAATTTAGATACCTTGGGCAAACAAACCGTTGCCGAATATATTACGGTCTTTCCAAATCTGATGTTGGGCGTCCATCCCGACTACTTTTTAGTATTTTTAGTTAATCCCATCACCCCTAGTAAATCCGCAGAGCGGATGATCTTCTATTTTATGGGAGATGGTGCTATGACATCTGATAATCAGGCCCTTCGGCATCTGCCCATCGATCTGTGGCAGATCACTAACGACGAAGACATTGACATGATTGAGCGGATGCAGATAGGGCGACAGTCTCCCGGTTTTGATGGTGGCCGTTTTTCTCCAGCCTTAGAGCAGCCCGTTTATCAGTTTCAACAAGAAATTGCCAAAGCAGTGGGCCATAAGTAGGCCAGTTAGTTCATCTCTTCTTCCACACTTTGTATCCAAAAAATTGCCATGAAAACAAGTGCATCTGTTGTCATTATCGGTGCAGGTATCGTTGGCTGTAGCACCGCCTATCACCTGGTTAAACTAGGTTGGAAAAATATTGTTGTGGTTGAACAGGGACCCTTGTTTGCCACCGGTGGCTCCACCTCCCATGCCCCCGGTCTGGTGTTTCAGACAAATTCCTCCAAAACCATGACCCAGCTGGCTAAGTACACTGCTGAACTGTACAGTCAGCTAAGTACTGAGGAGGGACCAGCATACTACCCCGTTGGTGGCATTGAGGTTGCCTATACTGCAGACCGGATGCAGGAACTTAAACGTAAGTTGGGTTGGGCTAAATCCTGGGGGCTGGAGGAAGCCTGTTTACTCAACCCAACCGAGGTCAAGGCTAAAGTCCCCTTAGTTGATGAAACCAAAATTTTAGGGGGATATTATGTCCCTACGGATGGCATCGCTAAGGCCCTGCGTGCTGCTGAAGCCCTGGCTAATGAGGCGGGTGAAGGTGCCACATTTTATGGAGATACCTTGGTTACCGACATTGATGTGGTCGATGACAAGGTACAGGCCGTTATTACCGATAAGGGCCGCATCAAAACCAATAAAGTACTTGTCTGTGCGGGTATTTGGGGACCCCGCATCGGTCGAATGGTGGGAGAGATTATTCCCCTAACGCCGGTTCAACACCAATATGTTAAAACTGGCCCCATCCCTAAGCTGGCAGGCATAACAGATGAAGTCACATTACCCATTGTGCGACATCAGGACCATGCGATGTATTTCCGACAGCATGGTGACTGCTGGGGGATCGGCTCGTATCAACATGAGCCCCTACTGGTGGACCCAGATAACATTTTGCCCTACGCCGATGCTCCAGTGATGCCCTCGGTGATGCCCTTTACTGAAGAGCATTTTGCCCCTGCCTGGGAATCGACTAAGGAGCTGTTTCCAGCGGTGGCAAATGCAGAACTGACCTACAAAATCAATGGCATGTTCTCTTTTACCCCTGACAGTGGTTCTGTCATTGGCGAATCGTCTAAAACGAAGGGGTTTTGGGTAGCTGAAGCGGTTTGGGTAACCCACGGGGGTGGGGTGGGCAAAGTGGTGGCAGACCTGATGACAACGGGTGTCAGCGGCTTTGATTTGCACGAGATGGATATTCATCGCTTCCCAGATGTTTACAAGGGAACAGACTTTATTCTCAAAGCTGGGGCACAGCAGTATGACGAGGTATACGACATTATCCATCCCCTGGATCAGCAAACCCATTCGCGAGAGTTGCGGGTCAGCCCCTTCTTCGCACGGTTAAAGGAGTTGGGAGCACAGTTTATAGTGAGTGCTGGTTGGGAACGGCCCCAATACTTTGAGGCCAATGCCACTCTTTTGGAGGACTACACCATCCCTCAACGACAGGGATGGAAAGCTAAAAACTGGTCTCCGATTCAAGGGGCTGAGCATTTGGCAACTCGCGATCGCGTTGCCCTTTACGACCTCACACCCTTTGCTAAATTTGAAATCACTGGCTCCGGCGTGGTGGAGTATCTACAAAATCTTTGCGCCAACAACATAGACAAACCCGTTGGTAAGGTGATTTACACCGCCATGTTAGACAGCAACGGCGGTATTATGTGTGATCTGACCGTAAGCCGGTTAGGCCCCCAAAAATACTGGGTGATCACCGGAGGTTCGGTGCATGGTCACGATCTAGCCTGGCTGCAGGCGCACTTACCCACAGATAATTCTGTTCAGATTTTGGACGTATCTTCTAGCTACTGCTGTGCCGGTTTATGGGGTCCCAGAGCTGAGGCGGTCTTGCAGTCTCTTACCCAGACCAATGTATCAAAGTCAGCCTTTGGTTTCTTTACCAATCAGTCCTTCTACATTGGCAATATTCCAGTACTGGCATCGCGGGTCTCCTATGTTGGTGAAGCAGGCTGGGAAATCTATGCTCTGACAGAATCAGGTTTAAATCTGTGGGATAAACTATGGGCTGCAGGTCAAGCGTATGGCATGGTTGCCGCAGGCATGGGGGCGTTTGACACCCTCCGTTTAGAGAAGGGTTTTCTGCTATGGGGTAGCGATATTCACACCGAATACGACCCCTATGAAGCCGGGTTAGGATTTGCCGTTAGACCCAATAAGGGAGACTTTATTGGTAAATCGTCTCTCCTGCAGCGACAACACTATTCTAGTCGACAGCTTTGCTACCTGACCCTGGACGATCCGACAGCTGTGGTGCTGGGAAAAGAACCGGTGATTGCCAGCGATGGTAAAGTGTTGGGCTACGTTACCAGTGCCGGTTATGGCTACAGCCTGGGTCGATGTGTTGCCTATGCCTATTTGCCATTGGGGTATGCCACCCCAGGCACAGAGGTTGCTGTCGAGTATTTTGACCAGGCATTGACTGCCAAAGTAGTTGAGGCTTTGCTGTAGTGACTATGAAATTCTCAATTGAGGTAACCCCCAAAGCGGATGTCAGTCAGTTGCCATCTACTGTCAAAGACGTTTCCATTACCTTTCTACCCAATGCTGATTATCGGGATGTGGTCAGTCAGGCCAAACGTTTAAGAGAGAGTGGATTTGAACCGATTCCCCATGTACCAGCTCGTAATATCCGCACTCAGCAAGACCTATCTGACTTTATCAACATGTTGAGGGAGCAGGCCGATATTCGCCAGGCACTCTTAATTGGCGGCAGTCTAAAGACATCCGCAGGGCCTTATGCGTCCACGATGAGTTTGTTAGAAACTGGATTGTTTGATGGCCTGCGCATTGGTGTAGCCGGTCATCCAGAAGCAATGCCTCAGCGATGTCATCGCGAGTGCGATCGCACCCTAATGCTCAAAAATGAATATGCTCGTACCACTGGTACAGACATGTTTATTGTCAGTCAATGGTCCCTGAATGCTGCCACCATAACCACCTGGCTAGACCGGATTAAACCGTTTAACGCCTTACCAATATATCTAGGAATTCCCGGTCCCACTACCCCTAAGTCATTACTAAAGTTTGCAAGCATTTGTGGGGTCAAAACCAGCTTGTTAGGATTGCAACAGCCTGCGCGATTGGGCCAGCTTCTGACCATACAAACGCCAGACGATCTAGTGGATGCGTTACACCATCGGATTGAACACTTTCACATTTACACCTTTGGTGGTCTCAAACACACACGAGATTGGCTGGCAAAACGCCCATTGCAACAGTTGCTATCTCTTTAATTTCCCACTGTTTTTTACCATGTCCACCAGCGTTTTTGATATCTTCAAAGTGGGTATCGGGCCTTCTAGTTCCCATACAGTCGGCCCCATGAAAGCAGCATTACAGTTTGTTCGTGGTCTCAGAGCAGAGCATCTGCTCAGTCATGTCCATCGGATTCAGGTGAATCTACACGGCTCTCTTGGGGCAACAGGACGCGGTCATGGTAGTGATCGAGCCGTTTTACTGGGGTTAGAAGGAGATTCGCCCGAGTCAATAAATCCTGATCTCATTAGCGGTCATCTACAGCGAATTTATGCGACTCAGTCTCTGTGGCTGTTACGTCAGCATGCAATTAAGTTTATTCTAAAAACCGATCTAAATTTTTACTGGCGACCGTTACCCTTTCATCCAAACGGAATGGAGTTTAAGGCGCTGGATCATGCGGGTGATCTACTGACCAAGCGGACTTATTATTCCGTTGGTGGTGGTTTTGTTGTCGATGAAAGTGCAGCCAGTATTGATCGACTATTATTGCACCAGTCTCCTATTCCTTACCCGTTTAAAGCCTGTCATGAGCTACTGGCGTTTTGTAGACGCGATCGCATCTCCATCAGCCAGCTCATGTTAGAAAATGAAAAAATTTGGCGTTCAGAGTCAGCTATTCGAACACAGCTGTTATCGCTTTGGCACGTAATGCAAGCCTGTGTAAAACGGGGGGCTCGAACCGAGGGCATTTTACCTGGCGGTTTGCGGGTCAAGCGTCGGGCACCAGAACTGTTTCGTTGTTTAACCGCTCGGCCACAGTCAACAGACCCGCTCAACATTTTGGATTGGGTAAATCTTTACGCCCTGGCCGTCAATGAAGAAAATGCTGCCGGGGGCCGTATGGTAACAGCGCCCACCAATGGCGCGGCAGGCATTATTCCCGCTGTGCTGCACTATTACACTCGTTTTTGTTCTGGAGCATGCGATGATAAAGTAGTCAGATTTCTCTTGGTAGCCGGTGCCATCGCCATTCTCTACAAGGAAAATGCGTCTATTTCTGGAGCCGATGTTGGCTGTCAAGGAGAAGTAGGTGTAGCCTGTTCCATGGCAGCAGGGGCTTTGACGGAAGTCCTTGGGGGAACCCCCCAGCAGGTGGAAAATGCAGCTGAGATTGGTATGGAACATAATCTCGGTCTTACCTGCGATCCCGTGGGTGGACTGGTACAAGTTCCCTGCATTGAGCGGAATGCCATGGGAGCTATTCAGGCAATTAATGCAGCACGCATGGCCCTAAAAGGGAATGGACAGCACCGGGTGCCCTTAGATAAAGTGATTAAAGTCATGCATGACACTGGCACAGATATGCACGACAAGTATAAAGAAACCGCCAGAGGCGGATTGGCCGTCAATGTGATTGAGTGCTGAGGCTGTTACTCATCAAGCTGTGCCTGAATATCAGCCTCTACCTCATCTAGATACTCATGGGCAAAGTCCACCCGTAGCTCAACCCACATGGGTAAATGGTCGGACATCTGATGGGTTCGCCAACCACTGTACTTAGCATAAAATTCACTAGAACCTGGCTTACGCATAAACGGGCGATAGATCTCTTCCTCATCAGTGCGATAAACCACATCAAAGAAGTCAAATACTCCGGCACGGTAGGGCACAATTCGGGTATAAGTCTTACGACGATTTGACTCACCGGTCCAGAGGGCAATTTGATCGTAGAATTTGTCCTGTTTAACATTGGTACCAGGTACGTGCTGTAGGGGTTCCGGGATCATAAAGTCATTGGTCCGCAGCGCATCCATGGTCTCATGCTCAGGACCAACAATATTAAAATCACCCAGCACAATAAAATACGAGTCAGCATCTGAATCACTATCACTCTTAGCCCGATCGGCCAGCATTTCAGTAAGACGTCTAATCTCCTCTTTTCGGCGTTCCATTCCAGCAGCACCAGACCCATAATATACATGCACTGTTGCCAGGTTAAGCTTGAGCCAGCTTGCCTGAAATGACGCAATAAAGGGCGTTCGGGCAAATTGTTGTGAAGCACCTAAGAGCGAATTTGGCGGTAGTACCACCTCCGCCGATTCAGGTAGCGTGGGCCTGCCACTCACTGGAATGTCAATTGCACCATCATTCGTAACTGGCACTTTCGTATTTTTAGCAAAGCGAATTGACGAACC
>JBCCJR010000148.1:0-11272 GCA_039045805.1 Cyanobacteria bacterium P01_C01_bin.118 | reverse complement strand
TCAAGCAAAATCACATTAAGTATTACTGCAACGTTCTCTCTAACGACGATTAGAGTTCTTAATGGGGATGCGATGTAGTCAGTTAGGAGATGTCGCTATGGTCAATCGTTGGCTCAGCGGAGTCATAGTTGTTTTGCTAGGCGGTAGTTTGGCGGGCCAAAGCATGGCTCAGAGCTACCCTGACTGCCCACCGCCGGGTGTGGATGAATATCTATTATTTGTGCGTGGCGAGGATGAGTCTACTCGCGATCGCACCGTCTCTGTACTACCGATGGATATCCCCACATTAGTCTGCAACTATCTAGGAGATACGGTCGTTCGGGCTGGTGGGTTTAATTCTTTGGAGGTAGCTAACTCTTGGGCGCTGTATCTGAATGATATAGAGCAGTTAAATACGGTAGTAGTAGAGCCAACAGCAGACGCGGCAGCTCCCCTTCCAGAGACGGTGGCGGTGGTTGAACCCGCAATAGAGGCGCAGCCGCAGCCGCTTGAGCCTGCTCCGACCGCTGAAGTCCCTCCGCCGACTGAGGTTGAGCAGACCCCAGCCCCTGAAGCTCAGGTTACCCCATCCGAAGCCACACCTCCGAAGTATGAGCCAGTTCTGCTGGGGAATGGCGTTGCTGTTCTAGTGGATTATCAGCAAAATCCTGACATTGGTCGAGAGCTAGCGCAGCAAGGACCTGTGGGGCTGGCTGTATATCTGCAGCAGCCTTATCTACTGGTGCTGCATACAACAGATTCATCGTCAGCTGCCGCAAAATTACAGCAGCTGGTGGATAGCGGTCTGACCTCATTTTTGGTAGATGGCGAAAAGGTGATCAGATTAACTGAGTCCATTCGTTAATATCTGTTGAGTTGTAGCTCCCAACTAAAGATTTAGACTTGGCTTAATAAGTGGGGGCTGCTAATAAACCAATAAAGACGCCAAGAGCAGCTCCTGCCACTACCTGTAAAGGGGTATGGCCGAGTAGTTCTTTGAGCCGATCTTCCTGGAATTCTCCATCGTTAAAAAACTCATCCACGATTTGATTGAGTACTCGGGCCTGTTTGCCAGCGGCCTGACGTACGCCTGCCGCGTCATACATGACAATGACGGCAAAGACAGCGGTGACAGCAAATGCTGGACTGGACCAGCCTATGGTTTGACCAATGCCACAGGCTAAGGCTGCTACTAAAGCTGAGTGAGAGCTGGGCATACCACCGGTTTCAAACAGTACATGGAAGTTAAGATGCTGGTGGTGAATCACTTCAATGATCAGTTTGAGTAGCTGGGCACTCAAACAGGCCACTAAGGAGACCACAAGGACGTGGTTTTGAAAAATCTCGCTAAAGGTTTCCATGTAGATGTAAAAGAGATATTAATGTGTACGGGCGGTGATGTAATCTGCGATCTCAACCAAAGGCTGCTTTAGATATCCAAAGGGGGCCAACTCATCCTTAGCAGACTGGATCAGAGCATCTGCCTGTTTTCTAGACTCATCTAAGCCCCAAATACTGGGATAAGTTGCCTTTTGAGCTTGAACGTCTTTACCAATTGATTTGCCAAGTTCCTCCTGGGTAGATGTAATGTCCAGGATGTCGTCAACAATTTGGAAAGCAAGACCAATGTTGTTCGCATACCGCGAGAGGCGTTCCACCATATCTGACTCAGCCCCTGCCAGTATCGCCCCTGAAACAACAGACACCTCAAGCAGGGCAGCTGTCTTGTGCATGTGAATAAAATTAAGGGTTTCGATGGACGTATCGGGTTTGCCCTCTGAGGCCAGATCTACAATTTGCCCCCCTACCAGACCTGCTGCGCCCACCGCCTTACCCAAGCGACGGATCACTTCTAGAACGGAGCTGGCAGGGACGTTTTTAGTCTGATCTGCAATAAATTCAAAGGCATAGGCCAGCAACGCATCCCCTGCCAAAATTGCAACGTCATCGCCATAAACCTTATGATTTGTCAGCTTGCCTCGACGATAGTCATCATTGTCCATGGCTGGAAGATCGTCGTGGATCAACGACATCGTATGTACCATTTCTAAAGCACAGGCCGTTGGCATTGCTTGAGTTAAAGCACCTCCCAATAATTCACAGGTGGCCAAACAAAGAATTGGACGTAAACGCTTACCTCCGGCCATCAATGAGTAACGCATTGACTCATAAATGGTTTCTGGATAGACCACGGCCAGTGACTGCTCTAGAGCTACTTCAACCTCATCACGCTTAGTGGTGAGGTAAGTTTTGAGGTCAAAATCAGTAGCAACATCGATGGTCATCATAGTTACAAGAGAGATTTATAAACGTTTAGGGGGCGTATAGAGGAGGAAATTACCGTATACCAGGTTTAGCAATTAATTAACCATTAAATCGCTTACGGTAGCTTAATACTGTATTGTGCAACAACATGGCCACTGTCATAGGGCCAATTCCACCCGGAACAGGGGTGATTGCCCCAGCAAGTGCCTCTGCATCAGCAAAATCTACATCACCCACGAGTCTAGATTTGCCTGATGCGGCATCTTGAACTCGATTAATGCCGACGTCAATGACGATGACTCCAGGTTTTAGCCAGTCCGATTTGATCATGCCAGGGCGTCCTACTGCTACTACCAAAATGTCAGCTTGACGACACAGAGCTGGTAAATTTGTCGTTCTGGAGTGAGCGATGGTGACGGTGGCATTGGCGTCTAGCAACATAAGTGCCATTGGCTTACCCACCAAAATACTGCGGCCCAAGACCACTGCCTTTTTCCCTGCAGGATCGATATCATATTCTTTGAGGACTGCCATAACACCAGCAGGGGTACAGCTGCGTAATCCAGTTTCGCCCCGCATTAAGCGACCCATATTTTCAGGGTGTAAGCCATCGGCATCTTTTTTAGGGTTAATCCGGTTGAGTAGGGCCACTGCATCTAAATGTTCTGGTAGAGGCAGCTGAATCAAAATGCCATCTACTCGTTCATCTTGGTTAAGCTGATCAATCAGGTCAGCAACCTCTGTCTGTGGTGTATCTGCAGGCAAATGAGAACCAAAGGAAGCAATACCCACTCGCTCACAGGCTCGTTCTTTGTTTCTGACATAGGCAGCACTGGCTGGATTATCTCCCACCATGACAACTGCTAGACCTGGTGGTCGGGCTTCTGGTTTGTCAGCAATGTCCGCTGCTAGTTGGGATTGAATTTTTTGGGCAAGTGCTTTGCCATCTAACCGCTGGGCCATAAAATTTTTGCTAACTTTATCGGCGATCATGCCGATGTTGCTAGTCAACTAGGGGATACTAGCCACATTGGCTGTCCTCAGATTACCAAAGGCTATTCTTTCACCCAAGCCCGTTCATGGCGAGTAGATTATCTATGCCAGGCTAATGCCTCCATAGTTTTGATATGGCTTGATGTGGCGTCACATGCTTTAACCTAACGTTCGAATGCTGACAGATTTCTTGTGATGCGTTTATCAAACTACAAATTGGTCATAGGTTTAGGTCTGAGCCTATCAACCCTTGGTGTAGCCTGTCAGGCTCCCTCCAGCAATGGAACACCAGTGATATCATTGGCTCGTTCTACGGTTGAGATCGAGTCTTTACGCCGACCGGAGAGAGTTGAGCGATCAATGCCTTTAAGCGGCTCAGTGGTTCAGCGACTCGCCGTTGTGGACGGTTGGTTGTATCAGGTAGATGATGGCACAGGGCAACTGTGGATAGTCAGTGAGCAATCTGCACCAGTGGTCGGTGCGCAGGTTTATGTGAAGGGCGTCCTGCGTTATGAGCCGATTGTGATCGATGGTATAGATTTAGGTGACTACTACTTAGAAGAAAATCAGCGGGAGATTCAGACCCCTGATTCTTAGACGATTACTCAATACCAGTGAAAGTTGCTCACCGTTATAAGTCAGTACTTGACGCTATCAAGGGTTAGAGCCGGCCAGTGTTCTCAAATGGAGAGGCGTGACTTCTTCATTGGATGGAACAGCATTACAAATGTCATTGGTGATCAAATAACGTTCTAGAATGGTCTCAGCCTCGTTGGCAGACTTCAGCTGATAGGTCATAAAAAAACGATATGACGCTTGTCCTGGCTGACAGATAGAACTTTCTTCCCAAATATCCAGGCGGAAACCTTCTGAATTAGGCCGCAGACGATAGTTGAGAGTTTCTTGGTTGGATGCTGATTGATTGCTCATGTGCAGATACGGGTGTCATATATCACTCGCTTACACTAGGCAGAGTGCCCGCTGAAGCTCGTCTGTAATCTAATACGCCGATAAAATCAGCATTATCTTCTAGAGATGACGGGTTGAAGCTTCAGTCGAGCTCAGTGTGAACCCAGATATCTATGATTCTATGACAAAACCCTGGGTGAAATTGCCATGCAATCCATAGGGCACATGGTGGGATAGCTTCAGTGTAGCTACAGGGCCTTGGGTAATCTTTTGGGCATCTAGAATAGCTAGCTCTGAGCAGCGGGATGCGGCATTATAAAACAGACTTAGTAGCCAACCGTCGTCTTCGGCTGTGCCCTGGGGCCGAGGTACAAATGTGGGTTCACCGGCAAAGCCACGGGGAGCAAAGGTCCAAATGTCTTCTTGGCCTGTTGTCAGATCGCGTTTTAAGACAGCTTGCAAGGGAGCATTTCCCTGAGGGCGATCAGCTACACCGATATATAAGTACCTATAAGGGCGACCAACGTGTTCAGGATTGAGATCGGGAAATTCACAGCCTCGTTCGATCAGGCAGTTAGCCTGACTGTGTCCGGTAGCCAGATCTAGTTCAAATCGCCACAGCTGGCCTTCAGGAATGCGGCTAAAGTCTGCTTCTAAATAATTTTCAGCTCCTTTGAGATCAGGAAATTCTTGATAACAAACAGAATCTAGGTACAGCTTGCCGTTCTGTTCAAAGGCGTTGGCATGGTGAAAAACAAAACAGGGCTGTAAATCAATGGTTTGGATGGGGCTAGTTCCATCTCTAGGAATAATAATGGCGCGAGTGGGCTGTTTTGGGTTGAACTGAATACATTCTGCAGCGCCTTTAGTGCCGATGAGATAGGGGACAGGATTAAAGCTAACGGGGTTTTGAAAGAAAATGCAGTAGTTGGGAGTGATGGCAAAGTCATGCAGAAATGCAAACCCCGGAATATTGTGACGATGAGTGTGTACTAACCGCCCCTGGGGATCAAACTCGTAAAGGCTAATGGTGCTAGATAGGCCGGTTTTAACGCCAAAGTTCACTAGACGAGGACTGCCATCACAATCAGGATCAACCCGAGGATGGGCCGAAAAGGCATCTCCTGGCTTGAGCAATCCGTCAAGATACTCCAAACCCAATGTTTCTAAGGTATCAGGAGCCAGACGATGGGGTTCTGCAGCTTCCCATAGGGCCAGGAGCTTGCCACCCCAGTAAATCACATTAGTATTAGCGATATTTTTCAGGCGCAGGTCAAACGCATTGGCAAAGAGACCACCCGGTTTCTGAGAGCCAAATACTCCTCGATATAGGGGTTTGCCAGCAGTCTGTTCCTTGACATAGCCTTCTGTCCGCACAAAGCGATTACGAAAGTAGGCTTTGCCCTGGGAAATAGAGATAGAGGCGATCATGCCGTCTCCATCAAAGGGATGGTGTACTGGGTGACCAGCGACATCCAGTAAGCCAGGTCCATTTCTAAAGAGAGTTCCTTCCAAGTCAGCTGGAATGGTGCCATCAATATTATTTATTTCATAGGCATATTCATTGGGTTGGGAACGATAGCCGCTGCGCCAATCGTCCATGTCAAAATTAGTCGATGCATTGGGAGAATGAAGCGTCTGCATAGGAAAAGTCAGGTTGTTGAATTTTGCATGAAAAATTATTAGTCCGTAGGATGGGCATAGCCCACCATGATTCATGGGAAAGTTCTTTCTCTATGAAGATGTCAGCGCAGTCTCTGGGGCTGTAGCATCACTAATCTCTACTGTGGCTAAGTCGGTCGTTGAAGATGCCGATGCATCAGGCAGTAAAAACAACAGAGGTAGTGGCAATAATGTGGTTAAGTTAGTAATCGTCACGAGTAGCCAGAGATTGTCAAAATCTGTCTCGGTGACATGGAGCCAATGTGTTAATAGGGCCCCTAACTCATGGGAGACCAGCCCGGCTAGATTGACAATCGACATCAGTAACGCAAAAAGTGTGGCCTCTACACCGGCAGGACATAGCCGTGCTGACAAGACTAGAACAGGCATAAAGGCAATTTGGCCCATGACGGTGAGAATTGCACTGTCGCCAAGACTAAACCACTGATCGCCAATTCCTAGAGTCCGATTCGTGTGGGTGACCAAGAGTAGTGTAGTCATGCCACCCAGAGAGGCAAGCACCGTAGACCATGCAAAAATGGTGCGAAAGGGAACAGCCTTTAGGAAACGTTGAAAAATAGCAATGCCGATTAAGGCTGCCAGGCTAGTGACTAAACGTACCCGTCCCAAAAACTCGGGTTCAAATCCCAAGTCATTGGTCGTAAAAAAGAAAAAAGCAGAATCGGCGCTAGGGGTAGATTGCCAAAGAAAAAGAAACAATGCTGGCATCCAGATAGCTCGTTGACTAAAAGCGGTCTTCAACTGTTGTATTTGATTCCAGACGGTTGGAGAGTTGGAGCTTTCTGGAACTGGTTCCTCAGTGATCAGCCAGGCAACCACGGAGACAATTAAAGGGAACGTGGCAGTGACGACAAAAACTGCACGGGTACTGGTGTATTCCAGTAGTAATCCTCCTAAATAGGCTGTCAGTAAACCGCCGATGGCAGACGCCCCCCAGCAAAGAGATTGAAGAGTGCCTGTATCGTTTTGCGATTCTTTGCGAGCTCGTTCGACTACTAGAGAATCGACGATCACATCTGACATGGCCACAGATAGTGAACTCAGCAGGATCATGGCAGTAGCCAGCCAGGCGGTATGGGCCAGGGTGGCTAAGATGAGCCAGGCGGTGGTGCCCAGCAGACCAGACAAAATCAAATAAGGCCGCCTGCGATAGCCAAATAGGGGGAGGCCATCAGACAAAAAGCCAAAAATCGGTTTGATTGTCCAGGGTAGGCTGGCTATGCCTGTGAGTGCGGTCACTGCCGCTGGACTAAGGGCTAAATCATCCTTTAGGAAAAAGCTGACTGCTAACCGGGCGAGACCCAAGATGCCCTGTACGAAGTAGACCAGCAAAATAGCGGTTAACTCGGTGGTAAGTGGCCGACCTAATAAGATGCGCTTTTCTAAAAATTGCTTAAAGCCAGATGAGTCGGCAGTTGCAGGCATGTACCGCGAAAACCTTTAAGAAATGTCAACTGTTTTAATCATAACGATTCCCCTGACGTTGACCCAGGTACTGGAGGCGTTAATTTATTGAATCTGGTCTTAGTTCCATGGAATAGATCAAGTTGTATCCCTTGCAAGCATTAAGCTACAAAGCCGAATATGATGCATAAAAAAAGGGGCGCAGCTGCGCCCCAATGGATTGATTGAATCAAATAATGAGTGTTGACAGAGTTAGCTACGACTTGTTGCGGATATCGAGCGCATCGAGACGATACTGCTGAATGGTGGTGTCAGTAATTGAGGCACTGCTCTTAGTTCGTAGATCCAGCTCATTCAAACGACGCTGTTGAACAGAGGTGTCGATCAGCGAATCACTGCTCTTGGTGCGCTGGTCTAGAGATTCTAAGCGACGTTGCTGCAGGGTGGTGTCGACTAGAGAGTCGTTGTTGGGGACTTTGGCTTCGACGGCAGGTGCGATCGCAGCCGCTGCCAGCAGTAAAGATAAGCCAGATAAGATAAAGCGTTTCATAAGTGTGTCCTCCAAAAATCCGAAGGTTTTATACTTTCTACCTTTGAGGATGGAAGACAGAGCTGAAGACGTTCTGATAAAAACCTGAACGCCTTCAGAAAATAACCTGATATTTAGCTGAGAAAATGTAGTCTAGACTACAGACTTAAAAGTGTTTTTCTAGTTCAAAATACGTACGGCAACGGTACTCGCTTTAAAGTTGTAGATTTTGCCTTCTAATTCAATGGGAGTGCCAATTTTGACCTTACTGTTCCCAAAAACAGGGCCATCATCCGTAATCTGAGCTTCTCCGGTCAGAGTAATTAGCATGTCTGCCGTAAAGCCAAGCTCAGGGCGTGGGTCGGGAAACGATTTTACTGAGCCATCTGGTTGAGACACCGCAGTGCTACGAGGTAAAGGCTGGACATCTTTGACCTCCACCTGGCCATAGGGCTGATTCCGGATAATGATATTGGTGCTCCCTTCAGCTTTCATATCCGCCAAAAACTGCTCAGGGTTCAGGACAGTTAATCCACGGGCCATAACATCGACTTCGATGGCCTTATTAACTGCGCCAACCTGCGCCACTGAGCCAGAGGAACCAGGATAGAAAAAGACAGCCACTGCAACCATGAGAATAATCAGTCCTGCACCAATATCAAGCAGGCTGATTTTGCCAAATAAGCGTCCTTTTGAATCCAAAATAGCCATATCTCTAGGCTCTCTCCATATTTATCGACTGTTTAGCTCTGGCAGCTGATAAAAGCGCTGATTTTCCCAGGCAATAATGTAACGGACATGCAATGTAGCCCTACAGGATAGGCATGGCAGTCGTTAGTATTTAATCATGGGTCGGTCAGGTTAGAAGGGGGTAGATCAGAAATCAGCGGACTCATCATTTGCCTGTGGGAATTCCGCTACGTGACTAATGTTATCGCCTAGCTTGACTGGCTACACTTTAAGCTAGTTTGCAAGTTTTCAATCAACGAACTGTCACAGCCCATAGAAATGGCTATCTAAGCTATCGCTATGGTCAAGTTATAAAGATTCGGTTGGATTGTTGTTCATCAATCTGAGATTTGACCGTTTCCATACGTTTGTTCTCCGTACCACCACAGTAAGCTGACCATGTCTAACCTGATTTTGCGCTGGGGCAACTGCTGGCAACGCCGTTTGGCATACGGCACCATGGCATTTGTCATGACGTTAACGATGGGAATGTTTATTCCCAGACCTGCCAATGCCGGGCTGCTCGACATTATTTTGCCGACCATTCAAGTATTTCAAATTACCAATATGTCGGATGAGCAGGAGGTTAGCCTTGGTAGCCAGGTCAATCGGCAGCTGCTCAGTCAGTCATTTCGACTGTATCGGGATGATGCCATAACTAATTATGTGGATCAAATTGGTCAGAGTTTGATTCCCCACAGTGATCGTCCTGATATTCCCTATGTGTTTCAGGTGGTCGAGGACGATAGTATCAATGCTTTTGCCACTATGGGGGGATATGTTTACATCACTACAGGGCTGTTGGCGGCGGCTGACAATGAAGCGGAAGTTGCTGGTGTACTGGGCCATGAGGTGGGACACATTGCTGAAAAGCACGCTCTAGATCAGATGCGCGATGTGGCTATTGCCCAGGGCATTGCCGGGGCCTTTGGGCTGAGCCGAAATCAAATGGTGTCCATCGCTGTAGACGTGGCGTTAACTTTACCCAATAGCCGTAAGGATGAGCTGGTGGCTGACGATCATGGTTTTGTCACCATGGGCGAGGCTGGTTACGACCAGACTGGCATGGCAACGCTGATGCAGAAGTTAGACACTGGCAACAGCCCACCGGCTATTTTTAGCACCCATCCCAATCCTCGTGATCGCGTTGCTCGTTTACAGGATATGGATAGCCAGCTAGCTATACCATCGGCCACCGCTGGTACTGACACTACGGCCTATAGCGCTCGTGTAGCGTCGTTGCGATAGGCGACAATACCCCAAAACATTAGATTTTCATCAAACCAGGTTCTACTTTGTAGGGCCTGGTTTTGTTGTGTTTGATATGACTGCTGATATAGCTGGTGAAGATAATGGCCATCGCCTCCAGTAAAGAGAATGGTGGTCGTAGGGTACTGCTTTAAACAGCTTTGAATAAAGTGGTGAACACCGGCCAGCAATGTATTAAGCACGCCGCTTTGAATGGCATTCACCGTGTCGTGGGCCCAGAGGGATGGTAAGTCTGGAGGAAAGTTAACCGACGGCAGGGAAGCGGTGTATTGATTCAATGCAGTGAAATGAGATTGCAGCCCTAATAAAATCGCCCCACCGAGAAATGTCTCTGACTCTCCAGCGGTTAACGTTATTGCTGTGCCTGCATCAATCACCAGAACTGGCCAGCCATAAGTATACCCAGCACCCCATAGACTGGCCATGCGGTCCAATCCCATCGTTGGGTAGACTCCGTTGAGGGGAAAGTGGTTAATCCATCTCACTTGAGTCAGCAGTTCCAGATGGCGCGTTTGCGTCGGGACAACTGACACAGTCCAAATTTCAAGGGCCTCCAACGATACTGTTAGCAGTTGTGGTGGTGCTTGCTCGTCGAAAAGAGACCTGATATTAACATCCGATGGTGTTTGTGGGGAGATGTGAGCTGTATGCCACACATGTTTTAGGGCCTGGTTGTCAAACCAGGCCCAGTGCCAGCGTGTATTGCCAATAACTAATGCTAGCCAATCGGTCATGATTGACTCAGATTAATGTTGCTAATTTGCTGAGAAAAAGATCTTAAAACTAACCATTAAAATAGGGCCAGTCATTTCTAACTGACCCTTTTTTAATTTGGCAAAACTCAAAAACAATCGCTAGTCTACTGTTAGTTTGGTTGGAGAAGTAGATAATAATTTTTTGCTAGGGTTTACGGTTCAAATTTGCTACTTGTCTTATATCGATTGAGATTTGGTTGCTTATTTCAATTACTTGAAATTGCTGTAACCCTGTTTAGACATATAGCTAAATCTGAAAGAGATTTAGGTTTGAAGTGTTAGGAATAAAATTGAGTTCCTAACAAGTATTCAGTTGTTTGTATGCATTTAATGTAGCACTGGAGACACGATCTCAAACTGGTGTTTTACCTAAGTTTACAGTCGTTCGCATAACTCTTTGATTGATTATCTTTATCCATTTGGAAAATTGGATAAGGGCAGGTTTGTAACGTTTTGAGGTGTTTTTGGAGATTTGTTTTTTGCCGGTTAACTAATATGATCTATGGCTAATTTTGCGGCTCCGACCATGCCGGCACGGTTGCCCAGGGTCGCTGTCAGTAGCTGCAGGTTACCGCGATAACGGGGCCGAATTCTCTGGTCTATTTCGGTGCGGGTAGTGGGTAAAAAGTAAGGGGCAGCCGCGCTAATGCCGCCACCGATGATGACGGCTTCTGGGTTTAAGACATAGATTGAGCTAACCAGGCCGATGCCCAGGAGTCGACCGTAGCGTTGCCAAAACGCGATCGCATCCTGATTG
>JBCCJR010000147.1:0-11326 GCA_039045805.1 Cyanobacteria bacterium P01_C01_bin.118 | reverse complement strand
GCAAGCCTAAGCCCCCATGCCCGAATAACGTTTAAGTCCCTGCCGCCATAGCAGACGATTGAGCCCCCAAAAAATCAAGCACCAGCCTACGGTGATGGCCATACTTTTACCAATGTTGATCGGTAAGCCAACTATTAGGGCAGCAGGTACATAGATCAGATAGGGAAAGGGAGTCCACAACACGACCGCCCCAATTACGTCAGGGAATAGCGTCAGCGGTGCCACCATTCCCGAGAAAAAGGTATACAGCAGAAATGAAAACTGTTCGATGGCGGTCGCTCGCTCCACCCAAAAAGCCACCATGGCATAGGTGTATTGCATTAAAAACCGTAGACAAAACGCCAGGGCAATGGCGATTACGCCCCATACAGGATGGACAGGCATTTGACGGGCAGCTGGGTATAACGCTAGAAACAGTCCAACTAAAGCCGCAATAAATGGTAATCTAGCCAGACGCTCAGACAAGTGGGAGCAAACATGTCGCCAGCCTGGATCGAGGGGTTGTAATAGCAGGGGTGACAGTTTACCTTCTAGAACTTCCCGCTCAAAGTCCCAAATCACCCAAACCACCGTAAGCTGACGAACAATAAAGACGGCTAAAAAGTATCGGACTACATCGTCAGGTTTAAGGTCAAACTGGCCACTGCGAGCGGCTTCTTGCCACAATCCCATCAAAATCAAGGGGAATGAGCCCGACAGCACCCAAAACATCAATTCAGCACGATACTCAAGCATGTAGGCGTAATACACCGATAGCAGCGTCGGAATTACGCGGAGCAGACGCTGAAGGTAACCGAACAGGCGCATAGGGGGATCTCAGCAAGCGTAAAAACAGTCTAGTTGGTTATGCTGACAGTGGGGTAAGGGGGGCAAGGGGAATGCTAAGGATTTCTAACCAGGTATCGATTCCTGATGGTGAGATTGAACTGCAAGCGGTGCGATCTCAAGGCGCAGGGGGCCAAAACGTCAATAAGGTGGCCACTGCCATCCACCTGCGTTTTGATATACCAGCATCGTCTTTACCAGAACGTTATAAAACCCGACTCCTGGCATTAAACGATAGTCGTATAACTAAAGGTGGAGTGGTCCACATCAAGTCCCAGGCCCACCGCACTCAGCTCCGCAATAAGACCGATGCGTTGGAACGACTACAGCAGCTGATTCGAGCCGCCATGGTAGTACAAAAGAAACGCAAACCCACGAAACCTAGCAAAGCGGCCAAACAAAGACGTCTCGACAGTAAAGCCAAACGGAGTCAACGCAAGGCGTCACGGGGACGGGTAAGTTACGAGGACTAAGAGACTATGGAGCTCATACTTATCCATGGCATGGGTAGAACACTCTTTTCTCTAACGATGGTCTTCTCACCGTTGCGGAAGCCAGCGAGCAATTTGGTCAAAGCGCTTTGATGGTGCCTGCTTTGCATTCATTCATCATGAATTTCAAAGTTGTTTTTAGAGATATGGCAACCCATTTGGCATCACTCCAACCCCAGACTCTTTCGTCCCAAAGTTGAATCCTATTGATTATTGATTAAGACAACTCTGGATGAAAGTAATCATAAATTTGCTGAGCTAGCTTAGGTCCCACCCCCGATACCGCTGTCAGCCGTTCTAAGCTGGCCTCACGAATATAGTCAATGGAGCGAAACTCAGCTAAGAGAACCTTTTGCCGATGATGGCCCAGACCAGGAATCTCGCTCAGACGAGACCGTCGCATGCGGTCTGTGCGCTTTTTGCGATGGAAACTGACGGCAAATCGGTGGGCCTCATCTCGCAAACGACGCAATAATTGCACTCCAGGCTGTTCTGCCTCCGTAGACAGCGGCGTGGACTCGCCAGGCAAAAAGATTTCTTCTCGCTTTTTGGCCAGACTGACCACATGCAGCTCACTTAGTAGGTTCAATTCTTTGAGGACCTCAACAACGGCTGAAAGCTGCCCCTTTCCCCCATCAATCATCACCAGATCGGGCCAGTCTGAATTACCAATCCGCTCCTTAGACGGGTCTTCTGCATACTTACGAAACCGTCGGCGAATCACTTCCGCCATACTGGCAAAGTCATCAGAGTGGCCGCTAGTCACATTAGGATTTTTGATTTTGTAATGACGGTAGTGCTGCTTAGCAGGCAAACCATCTACAAATACCACCTGAGAAGCGACAGCATCAGAGCCCTGAATATGGGAAATGTCATAACCTTCAATGCGTTTAGGCTGTCCCGGTAAATCCACAATTTCCGCCAGGTCCTGCATCGCCTGATTGTTGCGATCGGCAAACCGCTGAGTGCGGGCCAGTTCATACTGGGCGTTACGCTCCACCATTTCCACCAACTCTGCCTTAGACTGACGCTGGGGCACCTCAATAGTGACCTTACGTCCCTTTTGCTGGGTAAGAAACTCCGCTAAAATCTCTGCCTCGGGCAGCGGATGCTGCACCATAATCTCGCTAGGAATTTCTACCGCATCCACTGTAGGGTAGTGTTCTTCCAGCACCCGCTGAAGAATTTGGCCTGGGGTGCCGGACTCGGTTTCAGCAACAAATCCCAAACGCCCCACTAAACGGCCCGCTCGAATTTGAAAGAGCTGAATGCAGGTGTGCTGATCATCACCGGACAGGGCAATGGCATCCCGCGAGATTGTGTCGTCCGGCAGTGCTACCTTTTGATGGGCACTGAGGGTTTGTAAACCGCGAATCTGGTCTCGCAGCCTGGCCGCATGTTCAAAGTTGAGCTTTTCAGCCGCCTTTTCCATTTGGGCCAGCAAGGCCGACTCCAGCTCCTGTACCCGGCCTTGAAAAACCATGGCCACTTTCTGAACAATTTTGTGATAATCCTCCGGCGTAATCAGCTGCTGACACACACCTGGACATTGGCCAATATCGTAATTGAGGCAAGGACGATCCTTATGTAACGGCTGACGGCGCTGACGTAGGGGAAAGATTTTTTTAGAAATATGCAGGGTGCGACGCAGTAACCCAGTATCTACATAAGGCCCGTAGTAACGATCTTTCTTAGTTGTCTTACGCCGCTTGCGGGTAATAAAAATTCTTGGATAGTCCTCTGACCAGGTGATGCAAAGGTAGGGGTATTTTTTATCATCTTTAAGTAGCACATTAAAGTAAGGTTGATGCTGCTTAATTAAATTGGCTTCTAGAGCCAATGCCTCCGCTTCAGTATCGGTAACGATAAACTCAATATCCACCACCTGAGTCACCATCACTGCAATACGCGGCGCGTGATGCTGCTTGTCTCGAAAATAGGAACGCACTCGATTGCGCAAACTTTTTGACTTACCTATATATAGGATTTGGTCATCTCCGTCACGCATAAAGTAGACACCAGGCTCCTGGGGAATTTCCTTGAGACGAGTCTCCAGGCGCTCTGGTTCTTTTAGAAGTGTCGTTGCAGCAGCGGCAGAAGGCACTAATGGTCTGTCCTGTAAGGTTGGTGCCTCTCTATTTTGCATAGAAATGTTTTTCTCAAGTCAAAATTACAAGTTTTCCTTAGGAGAAACTTAAGGCTCTAACTGAGAGAAGTAAGCCGACTAACTTTGCCCCATTGAGAGCAGTCTACTCAAGTCCTAATTTGCAAAGGGCAAGCTCAACTCAAAATCCAGAGCCTAGCACTCAAAAACTCGTTAATTCCTAAAACATCCTCAACAGCCCTTGCTGTCCAACCAGGATCTCCCGCAGCAAACTAATAAAAGCAACCCAAATAATCGGAGAAATATCCACCCCCCCAAAAGGAGGAACCACTTTACGTACAGGGATCAAAAATGGTTCAGTCGGCCCGTAGACCAGGTTGAAGGGAAACTTAGCCGCCTCTGCCTCGGGATACCAGGTCAGCACAATACGAAAAATAAAAAGCAGTGTCATGACTGCCAGCAGCGGTCCGACGATCCAGTTACCAATTGCGATACTCGACATTGCCGATTGCCCTCACCAAATACGCGACTCATTTTAAGGATTGTAAAGCTTAGGCTGATTACAGAGAAGCACTAAGCCATTTGGAAACCTTGCTTAAAAATCCGAAATCCTTGATATTTCAAAGATTGAGCGCATTCCGTTAGCTGGTGCTTGGTCTTTAGCTACTTAAAAAGACTTCTCAAGGTTAACGTTGCTCGATAATATATTAACCAAGTATTACGAACGTTTGCGGATTTAATAGAGTAGAGGCTATGACACCATCACTGACTAATTTCTTGTTAAGCCTACTTGCTGGCGCTGCAATTGTGGTTATCCCGGTAACGGTTGCTCTTGTTTTCATCAGTCAGCGTGACAAAATTAGACGCTAGATTTCGCTAAGTTCAATGATTTAGGGTGGTTGTCACCTCTAGGTAAGTGGCTTTTACATCGCTAAAGTCATTGGCGCTTAGGATGCTCTGAAGGTTTGGATAACGGACATTTGCAATAGAGCTTTTCTAGGCAATGTCAATATTGAATGAATTGATAGGGTACAGCTTTTAGGGCTGTGCTCTTTTTTATGGCCTTAACGGTGAACACCCCTCACAATTTACTGACTTAACCCAAATCTTCAACCCAAATCTTCAAAGTCGGCAGCCTATAGCACTACTCAGATTTATCAAAAGACAAATCCAAAGGTGCCCGCTAGGATAGAATTGGTGGCTATGGGTGGGCGGACGTCTGTCAGCAGGCCACCATCATACGAGGAAGCGATTGTGAATTTTGGTACCCCTGTCCCACTGCTGGTCGGATTGATTCTTATTCTTGGTGCGATCGGGCTGTTTTTTCTAGACAAGATAAAGCCAGGCTATGAACGCAGTTCTGACAAGGTTTATTCCATCTTGTTGCTGATTTCAGGTATCTTCCTGATGGCTCATTTGGATATGCCCCTGCTGGCTTCTTTTCAGCAGGTGATGCTAGTGGGCATGCTGACTACCCTCATTATTAATGATGTCAGCAAGCGTGATTCCAATCGTATTAGCCGTGCTCCAGAGCGAGAAGGTCCTCCCCCTCGCCGAGAACGGCCCCGCCAGGTTTATCGAGCTGAGCTAGATGATTGGGATGCTCCCGGTCCGCAGCGTATTCCTAGCGATCGCTATCGTAATGATAGTTACGGCGATCGCTATGAGCCGCGCCCCTTGGAACCGCGTCGGCCCTATGATGAGCGTCGGCCTCCACGGCTACAGCCAGGAAATCAGCCGGAACGCCCCAATGAAAGCTATGGTAACTATCGTCCTGCGGGTCGCCCCGATGCTAGGCCCGCAGATGGCTTCTACTCTGACCCTCGCTACGACAATGTCGCACCACAGCCGCCCAATAACCGACCACAGCGTTCGCCACAGCCCCCCTCAGACCAGCCACTACCTGCAGGCAATGGAGCCGGTCATAGTTTGGGTGGTTTGCCAAAAGACCCAGAGCCCCGTAGAGAGCGTCCTCCCCTTGATGTGAGACCTCGTCCTGCCAATTCTAACGAAGGCAGTTACACTGACTTTCGCCCTGCACCTCCCACCGATGGTGACTCAGCACCTTATTCAGATAGTCCGCCACCTCAACCTCCAGCAAACTATTAAGCGCTCAAAGCACGAGCGTTTAATCCCTTAAAAAGCTGGTTATTTAAGGAAGTTAGCCAACAACAAAATCTATGGCCAGACAGAAACCCACACAGGCACATATCACTAAGCTGATTCCCAAAAGCCAGTCAGCCTTTCTCAAAGCCCGCACTAAAAAACAGACAGAATACTATATGGGGGCAAAGCTGATTGAGGTTGGTGTGAATCCTGATAAAGCCATTTATCGCTGGAAAATTTTGGACAAGGGTCCTAAGGAAGAGTGGACCTATAGTGCTTACTGGGGTGATAGCCGTGAAAAGATAGAGTCAGAAGAAGGTACTGCAGGATAGGCATTTAAAAACTTAAGCCCGCCACGGTAAATATAGAGAGCAACTAACAGGAGCCAGTATTCAGAAAAAGGGCTTGTTAAAAATTAAAATCATGGCCTTGTTCATCAAAATCATGGCTTAACAAGCCTTTCATGCTTTCCCTATGAAGTAGTTCCTTAACGGCTCCAAACCTCTGATTATTGGCTCCTGTTAGTTATATCCGTAGATTTTTTGGGTTAGCGATCGCAAGCCATCAGTACAGCTCCCCCCGCTAACGCAAAGCCTCTTCAGCCTGAAGTAACAGGAACGAGTCAATCGGCTGATTTAGCAGCACCATTGTAGTCGTCTCATTCTCAGTAAAACCTACCCGCTCATAGAACTGTTTCTGATTTGTCGTCATCAGATAAACCCGTTCCACATTACTCATATGAGGATGGCTCAACACAGTCTCCACCAGCTTGCGACCCAATCCAGCTCCCTGATAATCATCATGGATAACCACATCCCAAATGGTGGCACGATACACACCGTCGGATGTAGCCCTGGCAAAACCGATCAATCTTTCTCCCTGCCAAGCAGTAACAACAGGACAGCTACAGCTAATGGCTTTAGCAAGATCCTCAAATCTGCGGTCAGACGCCCAAAACGCTGATCGATTAAATAATTCTCGCAGTTGCTCTAAATCCTTCGGGGCCAGTGTCTCACTGTAGCGAAATTGAACAGACCGAAAATCCATAGGATTGCAGTAATGAGAGAACAAAAAGTTCAAAAATGTAAGACTGACATTACCTTACACAAGTTGACCAGAAGCAACCATCAAATTAGTTGATGCTAAGCATCAACTAATTTGTATCAAATGCTACAAAAATTCATCGAAGCCCCACTGCCATCATAGCGAGTGAGGTAAACCGTCCCTAAGGATAGGGATTTAGGCTTAGGATATCTAGATAAGATAGGTAACGGGGTATAGTACCCTCACACTCGCCGTTTACTGCCCAGACATGCTGAAACGACTATTAGGCGATCCCAACGCCCGTAAGCTCAAGCGCTATCAACCCGACGTCAAAGAGATTGCCCTTTTAGAGGATGAAATAAAGGCCCTCTCCGATGACGAATTGCGGGGTAAAACCGATGAGTTCAAAAAGCGACTTGAGGATGGTGAAGATCTAGACGATCTGCTCACCGAGGCGTTTGCCGTTGTCCGTGAAGCTGGCACTCGCGTTTTAGGTATGCGTCATTACGACGTACAGCTGATTGGCGGCATGGTACTCCACGACGGCCAAATTGCCGAGATGAAGACCGGTGAAGGTAAAACCCTGGTGGCCACCCTCCCCGCTTATCTCAATGCACTGTCTGGCAAAGGTGTACACATCGTCACCGTAAACGACTACCTGGCCCGGCGTGATGCTGAATGGATGGGGCAGGTCCATCGCTTTTTGGGATTGTCGGTCGGTTTGATTCAGCAGGGAATGAGCCCCTCTGAGCGTCGTAAAAACTATAACTGCGACATTACCTACGGCACCAACAGCGAGTTTGGCTTTGACTACCTGCGAGACAACATGGCCTCCTCCATTGAGGAAGTGGTGCAGCGTCCGTTTAATTACTGCATCATCGACGAAGTTGACTCCATTCTTGTAGATGAAGCCCGAACGCCTCTGATTATTTCAGGTCAGGTAGACCGGCCCCAAGAGAAATATGAGCGGGCGGCAGAACTTGCCCGTCAGTTAGAAACTGAGACGGACTACGAAGTGGACGAAAAAGCCCGTAACGTTCTGCTAACGGATGAAGGCTTTGAAAAAGCAGAAAATCTGCTGGGTGTGACCGACCTATTTGACCCCAAGGATCCCTGGGCGCACTTTGTTTTTAATGCCGTTAAGGCCAAAGAACTCTTTGTTAAAGACGTCAATTACATTGTCCGTAATGATGAAGTAGTGATCGTCGATGAATTTACCGGTCGCGTCATGCCCGGTCGTCGCTGGAGTGACGGCCTCCACCAGGCGATTGAAGCCAAAGAGCACGTAGATATTCAACCAGAAACTCAAACCCTGGCATCGATTACGTACCAGAATTTCTTCTTGCTTTATGACAAGCTGTCGGGAATGACGGGTACCGCCAAAACCGAAGAAGCCGAATTTGAAAAAATCTACGACATCGAAGTCACCATCGTTCCTACCAACCGCCCCATTGCGCGGCAGGACGTATCGGATGTGGTGTACAAAACCGAGATTGCCAAGTGGAAAGCCCTGGCCCAAGAATGTGCCGAAATGAATGAAACCGGGCGTCCCGTTCTGGTCGGCACCACTAGCGTAGAGAAATCCGAGCTGCTGTCAGGTCTATTGCAACAGCTGACTGTGGACCACAACCTGCTAAACGCAAAGCCAGAAAACGTTGAGCGGGAATCAGAAATTGTTGCTCAGGCCGGTCGTAGTGGTGCGGTAACCATTGCCACCAACATGGCCGGTCGTGGTACCGACATTATCCTGGGGGGTAATGGGGACTACATGGCCCGTCTCAAAATTCGCGAATTCTTGATGCCGAAAGTGGTCCGTCCTGAGGATGAGCAGGGATTTGGCTTGGCCAAGGTTGCTGCTGCCAGCGGTGGTCGCACCAGTGCCAAAGGCTTCCAAAGCAATGATAAAAAGCAAAAAACGTGGAAAGCGTCTCCAGAAATTTTTCCCACCGATCTCTCCAGTGAAACTGAGAAGGCCCTAAAAGATGCTGTGGCCTTTGCCGTCAAGACCTATGGAGCTCAAAGTCTTTCAGAACTAGACGCCGAAGACAAAATTGCCACCGCTGCAGAGAAAGCCCCCACCGAGGATCCTGCCATTCAAAAGCTGCGGGATGTGTATAAGCAGATTTTGGCCGAGTACGAAGCCTTTACCGATGCCGAACACGACAAGGTAATTGACCTGGGTGGTCTCCACGTAATCGGGACAGAACGCCATGAGTCTCGCCGCGTTGACAATCAGCTGCGGGGCCGCGCTGGTCGTCAGGGAGACCCTGGTTCCACAAAGTTCTTCTTGAGTTTGGAAGATAATCTACTAAGAATCTTTGGTGGTGACCGTGTGGCTGGTCTAATGAACGCCTTCCGCGTGGAAGAAGATATGCCCATCGAGTCTGGGATGTTGACTCGCTCTTTAGAGGGCGCACAGAAAAAGGTAGAGACCTACTACTACGACATTCGTAAACAGGTCTTTGAATACGACGAAGTAATGAATAATCAACGTCGTGCCATCTATGCTGAGCGTCGTCGCGTACTGGAGGGAGACAAGCTCAAGGAGTTAGTGATCGGATATGGTGAGCAGACCATGGACGACATTGTCGAAGCGTATATCAATCCTGAACTGCCCCCCGAAGAATGGGATCTCGACAACATTGTTGGCAAGGTAAAAGAGTTTATCTATCTGCTAGAAGACCTAACCTCTGACCAGCTAGAGAATCTCTCCATGGGAGAAATCAAAACCTTCCTCCGTGAGCAGGTACACATTGCCTATGACATCAAGGAAGCTCAGGTGGATAAAATGAAGCCTGGTTTAATGCGTGAGGCGGAGCGATTCTTTATCTTGCAGCAGATTGATACCCTCTGGCGCGAGCATCTACAGCAGATGGATGCACTACGGGAAACTGTCGGTCTACGGGGCTACGGTCAGAAGGACCCGCTGATCGAATATAAGAGCGAAGGTTACGAAGTCTTCCTGGATATGATGACGGGCATTCGTCGAAATGTGGTGTATACCATGTTCCAGTTCCAGCCTCAGCCCCCACCGCAGGCCGCTGCTGCCGATGGTCCTATTGATGTTGAAGTTGTATAGCCTCGCAAAATCACCAAAATAAAACGGAGGGTGGGCAATATGCCCACCCTCCGTTTTATTTTGGTTTACCCATTCTGTTCTAGATAAAGATTCACGTCCTCAATAATGCGGGTTAGCTCTGCTTCTGTCGTTAACCGCATGCGATCGTCTCGCACCGTAATCAACAGCTTCGCGGCAAATGGGCTGGGCCAAATATTGGGGTTACAAAAGATTTCTACAAAGACATCACCTGTGTGGCGATATTCTATAGGCTTCACAGGCTTTGGTCTACCAGCACCCACCGGAGCAGCTGCTGTCGCCTTTAGGGTTTGGGTAAGGGTAGCCAGGGCAGCTTTAAGTTCCTGGGCCGCTTCTACAGAAAAGCTAAATTGAACCGAACCTTGAACCAGGTTAAGGGTGAGTTGAGAAGCCATGGATACTAGCGATGAGGATTGCTCTGCGATCCTATCGTTGGTCTTAAGCCAGAATAGCAACTGTTATAAAGGTTTAGGGTCGGCCTTCCATCTGGGTAAGTTTTTGCAACTTTTGTTGCATCAGGTTACCGTCTGCAGTTTCCCATCAGTATTAAAGACGAAAATTTTGGATAGGACAGTGAATTGAGCTTCGACATAAGCTCAGCCGAACGCGGATAGTCGCAGGTCGTTTTAGCCCACGATTCGCGATTCACTATGTACCTCTATCTAAGGAAACTCCCATGGTTGTGACCTGTGTCCATGTGTTTGTCAAACCAGAACATGTGGATGATTTTATTACAGCAACAAAAGCTAATCATGCCGGTTCCGTACAGGAACCAGAAAACATCCGGTTCGATGTTTTGCAAGATCCAGACAATCCAACTCAGTTTATGCTCTACGAAGCTTATGAAAGCAAGGAAGGAGCCACTGCTCATAAGCAAACTGAGCATTACCTCACCTGGCGTGAAACCGTCGCGCCCTGGATGGCGCAACCTCGTCAGGGCAAGCCCTATAACGTGCTTGCGCCCTAGGAGAGACCAATCATGGTGTTTGCAGACTTTAGCTTTGCCAAGGTCCCACCCATTTACTTTGGGGCAGGAAAACGACAGCTTATCCCTTCTTGGTTAAAGGAGAGAGGATTATCCCGACTGTTGCTTGTGATTGGCGGAAAGTCTTTGCAAAAGACGGGCAAGCTGGTACAAATTGAGGCGAGTCTGCAACAGGTTGGGCTGACCTATGAGATTGTTAGTTGCCAAGGGGAACCGACACCTTCGTTTATTGATAACATCTGTAAAACCTATAGGTCTGAAGGAATCCAGGCTGTTGTCGGCATTGGTGGCGGCAGTGTTGTTGATGCGGGCAAGGCGATCTCTGCAATGCTGCCTCACACAAACTCCATTATGGATCATCTGGAAGGGGTGGGAAAAGGAATCGCCCATAGTGGAGAGAAAGTTACTTATTTGGCAGTGCCGACAACATCAGGCACCGGCAGTGAAGTGACGAAAAATGCCGTAATTAGTGAGGTTGGAGACCAGGGATTCAAGAAATCGATCCGCCATGAAAATCTTATTCCCGACGGGGTGATTGTAGACAGTGAGCTGCTGGTTACCTGTCCGGCCCATGTAACTGCGGCCTGTGGGTTGGATGCGTTTACGCAGCTGCTGGAGCCTTATTTATCGCCGACGGCTAGCCCGCTGACGGATGCGTTGGCCTGGAGTGGGTT
>JBCCJR010000146.1:0-11379 GCA_039045805.1 Cyanobacteria bacterium P01_C01_bin.118 | reverse complement strand
CGAGCGCACCTATGTTTTTAACCTCACTCAAACAGCCACAGAAAATCCCATTAAGCTGGCCAATCGTTTAATGCGTTATCCCGAAGTGTTAGTGGCTGAACCCAACGTAGTGGTTTCCACAGCGCCGTTATATCGCCCTAAGGATGGTTTATATAGTAAGCAATGGCATTTACAGCACCAGGGCGGTACGGGGCTGGCCCCCAATTCCCATATTTCTGTGGAAAAGGCCTGGGACATTACCCGTGGTAGTCGTTCGGTAGTCATTGCCGTAACGGACGATGCCTTTGACCTCAACCATCCAGATTTACAGGGGCTGGGTAAGCTAGTAGCTCCATCGGATCTCAAACATCGAGATGGGTTGCCGATGCCCAGTCAGGACTACGAAAACCATGGCACAGCAGTCGCTGGCCTGGCAGTGGCAGAAGAAACTGGCAATGGCATTGTTGGCGTGGCCCCCGGCTGTAGCTTTATGCCAATTCAAACAACGGGCTTTCTGGACGATGAATCCATTGAGCAACTGTTTGACTGGGCGATTGATCAAGGCGCTTCAGTGATTTCCTGTAGCTGGTCTCCGGCAGCGGTGTATTTCCCGCTGTCATTGCGTCAGCGTAACGCCATTAATCGCGCTGCTACCAAAGGACGCAATGGTAAGGGATGTGTCGTCTTGTTTTCGGCAGGCAATGCCAATCGCCCCTTAAATGGCAAAGTCAATGAAAAGGGATGGCCCAGGCGGGCCTTGCAAGGGGTGACTCAATGGCTGGGAGGGTTTGCGATGCATCCTGATGTGATTACGGTGTCCGCCAGCACAAGTTTGAATCGTAAGGCTGCCTATAGCAACTGGGGGAAACATGTGTCAGTGGCAGCTCCTAGCAATAATGGTGCACCCAACATGGCTCTACCGGATCTGGGCCAGGTGGAGACCGGTCCCCTGGTCAGCGGGCGATTTGAGGGATTGGGAATGACCACTTCGGATCGCATTGGAGGAACGGGCTATAGCAGAACCAGCTATACCAGTGGCTTTGGGGGAACATCCAGTGCCTGTCCTGTGGTAGCAGGTGTGGTCGGTTTGATGCTATCTGCCAATCCGGAGCTAAGGGCTGCAGACGTCAAGCAAATTTTGCAGGATACAGCCGACAAAATTGAAGACAAAAACCCCGATCCTCAGCTGGGGCTGACCTATGGCCAATATGATGAGCGCGGTCATTCTCGATGGTTTGGCCATGGCAAAGTCAATGCCTATAGAGCAGTAAAAACCGCTCAAACGCGCTACTTGAGCAATCGACGACTCAGTAAAACAATCGAAAAAACTAGCCCTGTAACTTTAGCCATCCCGTCGGATAGAACGGCGATGCAGCGGGCCGGCATCACGATTAATCAGCACGGTCGGATACAAGATATACAAGTCTATGTCGATATTCGTCACGGATACTTAGGAGACGTGTCTATCTCATTAATTGCGCCCCAAGGAAAAACCGTACTTTTACAGGGGCGTACATTAGGACGACAAACCCAGCTACGCAAAACCTTTACCTTTGAAAATACTCCAGCCCTAAGCCTGCTCATTAACCATGGCATTCATGGGCGTTGGCAAATTAAGATTTTGGACCATACTGAGACACATCAAGGACAACTGTCACAATGGCTACTAAAACTCGGTGTCTAGCAGAGATCTCTAAGCCATTTGTCGTATAGATGAAAACCTTATGTCACAAGACTCTCAGGTTGAGATATACCTTTATTTAGGGTTAGTAGCACAGTTTACTCAATTTTATTTTGAGGGTGCTAAATTTACAGTATGCCGCTTTGATTAGCGCAATACCCTTTACCAACATTTAGGGATATTGCTGTCTTACTAGGCATATCTACATATCTTTTGGTTTGTTTTCTTCCGGATGTATCCGGCGTTCTCAAACACAATTGACATCAGGGTTCAATGATTTTGTTAGCGTCTAGTCAAGGGACGCTAATTGATGGTGGGGGAGTTTTATCATCGAGCGCACGGCTGGGTTGTGTTTTAGAGCGATTCTAGTCGGCAGATGTTAGATGGTAAAAGTCATTTTTTTATACCTGGATTTAGCTCATATCCTAGGTATATGTTATTAGCCAGTAATTTAGAAGTGTTCTAACAATCGGGATAACTGGATTCGTAGTTCAACTTCTCGACGAGTACCAGCGGCCAAGGGGACGCTGGCTGGACAAGTTCTAACAATCGGGATGACTGGATTCGTAGCTCAGCTTCTTGAAAAGTACCAGCGACCAAGGGGACGCTGGTTGAACAAGTTCTAACAATCGGGATGACTGGATTCGTAGCTCAGCTTCTTTAAAAAGTACCAGCGGCCATGGGGACGCTGGCTGGATGAGCTCTAAAAATCGGGATGACTGGATTCGTAGCTCAGCTTCTTGAAAAGTACCAGCGGCCATGGGGACGCTGGCTGGATGAGCTCTAAAAATCGGGATGACTGGATTCGAACCAGCGGCCCCTTCGTCCCGAACGAAGTGCGCTACCAAGCTGCGCTACATCCCGTCTCAGCTAGTTCTAAGCAACGACTCATGCAAGCAAATTATGTTATTTGATGCGCGGATGACGTTGCTAGGTGCTGATATCCAACCAGGTTATCACAGCTAGTCTGAAGTGGTCTCTCAATAACCCCTATCGGGAAATTACTGTCAGGGATTTATTGAGAGAGTCGTCGTATATTTGCGGCATGCACTATTATGACCAGAGTCTTTACTGATTTTTCAAAATTATAGGCTTATGTCCGTTAGTTTCTTTATGTACCTAACGTTTCAATCTGGTTTTATAAGTGAATGCTGATTTCAAGGGTGCTCACTGTTTCTAATCCGTTGATAAGTTTTACTTTTGCTGTTATTCAACGCTGTAATTTCCTGTAGATAGGTAAGGAATAACCGAGTCTGCCAATGTAGCGAAAAAATAACCGCCTAGGAGATCATCCGTGTTTGCTCTCAATATTGATTGTTCAAGTACTGCCAGCACATTAGAGGCAGATGTGCTAAGAATTACTGATGTTCCTACGGGATTTGATTTTCAAAGTTTAGCTCCCTTGGAAATGGTCACCACGCAGTTTTCTGAGGTGAGCTTTGGGTGTGCGATCTCACTTGTTCCATCAAATCCACGTTTTGTTGCCAAGCCTGAGCAAATGATAGTCATGCCGACCGGGAATGACAACCGTATGTCTATTGCCCTGGACGACACCGTAGATTCATTTTGTCTGTGGGGACGCTGTACTCAACCAATTGTCCTAAAGGTCCTGGAATCCACAGGTCAAGTATTACAGATCCACAGTGACAAAGCCTTTCGCTGGCCTAGCAGTTCAGAAACAGCACTGCTACCTTTGCAGATCTTAAAGCTTGAAAATATGAGCAATATTGCCATCATCGAGCTGTCCGCCGATGCCCCTTTTACCATTGAAGGTTTGGCCGTATAGTCTCAAAACCGGTTAGCAATCTGTCCGGATTTTTAGTCTGGGCAACTCTTCTTGTCCATAATCAGTCAAATTTTAGTAAGGCTAAGTTCAAAAAAACATGATGCTATCGAGTTCTATCCTCTAGCATTTCCTAAGCACACTGTTTAAACTGCTGGATGGATTCAGTCTGGATCTCCGGCTGTATCGGTGTATGCCTTAGACGTTGCTTTACTGAAATTATTATGGCAGCTGTATTATCTCCATCTGTATTTGTAGGTAAACCCATTAAATTTGGTACGGACGGTTGGCGGGGGATGATTGCCGCTGACTTTACGTTTGAACGAGTAGACCTGGTGGCGGCTTTATCGGCCAAGGTCCTAGAAGAATGCTACGGCAGCAATGGCAGCCGTACAGTGATTGTGGGCTATGACCGGCGTTTTTTGTCACCCCAATTTGCCAGTCATGCCGCTGAGGCCGTCGCCCAAGCGGGGTATGACGTGCTGTTATCCGACTGCTTTGCCCCCACTCCTGCCTTTAGCTGGGCGGCCCATGCCAAAGGGGCTTTAGGAGCCATTGTTATCACCGCCAGCCATAACCCAGCCTCTTATTCTGGCCTGAAAGTCAAGGGAGCCTTTGGGGGCTCGGTGCCGCCGGAGGTCACCAAAAAAGTTGAGGCACTACTGCCAGAGGGTAAGCCCGTGGCCGAAAAAGCTGGGATCATTACCTCCTTTGATCCCTGGCCCAGCTACTGTGAAGCTCTCCAGGGTATGGTGGATATTGAGGCCATTCGCAATGCGATCGCAGCGGGCGAACTAACCGTCTTTGCGGATGTGATGCACGGTTCAGCTGCAGGCGGATTTGAAAAAATCCTAGGAATGCCCATCAACGAAATTAATGGTGACGCTGATCCCCTGTTTGAAGGGGGGGCTCCAGAGCCACTGCCCAAATACATCCCCAAGCTTTATAAAGCCGTTAAGGACCGCTATCAGTCCGGTGCCGAAGGCTTAACCGTAGGGATCATCTTTGATGGCGATAGCGATCGCGTTGCTGGTATGGATGGCCAGGGCGAGTTTCTTAGCTCCCAGGTCTTGATTCCCATTTTGATCGAGCATCTCAAGGCCCGTCGCGGGTTTGACGGTGAGGTGATCAAGACCATAAGCGGATCCAACCTGATGCAAAAGGTGGCTGAGCTCCATGGGCTATCGGTGCATGAAACCCCCATTGGCTATAAGTATATTGCCGATCGCATGCTAGAAACTCAGGTGTTGATCGGTGGGGAAGAATCCGGTGGTATTGGCTATGGTCATCACATCCCTGAGCGGGATGCATTGCTGTCGGCCTTATATCTATTGGAAGCCGTAGTCAAGAGTGGTAAGGACTTTGGTCAGCAAAACCAGGCCCTGCGTCAGCAAACCAGGTTTGAGGGAGCCTACGATCGCATTGATTTGCCCCTGGCCAGTATGGAGGTGCGGGCTAAGCTACTAGACCAGCTGCAAAATGCTACGCCGACTGAAGTCGCTGGTAAGGCCGTAAGCGACGTCCTGTCCATCGACGGATACAAATTTACCCTGGCCGATGGCAGCTGGTTGCTAATTCGCTTTAGTGGGACTGAGCCTGTCCTTCGGCTATATTCTGAGGCGGCTAATCTAGAAGAAGTCCACAAGCATTTGAATTGGGCAAAGGACTGGGCAAACTCAATTAGTTAGCCCCTGTCGCGATGGCACCCATCCAGGATGCCTCTATAATCGGTCTCTTTTTGAATTTGGGATTGGAACCACGTCCTTTGGGGTGTGGTTCTTTTTTGGGGCTACGGACAGCGTAGTCCATTCAGCAGCTTGCTATGATTCTGAAGTAGCAGGCCCGCGATTCATAGCTCGTTTTTCTCCTCCTCCCCTTCTTCCATGACTACCGAGGTCACATTCACCCCCATTGCCTATATTCAATCTTGCTATCCTGAACGATTTGGTATCCCTCGACAGGCTGGATTGGTGCAGTCAGCCTATGCGGACATTATCTTTGACGCCACAGAGGAGAACAAGCTGGCGCTGCGGGGTATAGAAGACTTTTCTCATCTGTGGGTATTGTTTATTTTCCATGGTCAATCCTACGGTGACTTTAAACCTTTGGTGAGACCGCCTCGCTTGGGGGGGAATAAGAGTGTGGGGGTGTATGCTACCCGCAGTCCAAATCGACCGAATGCCATTGGTATGAGCGTAGTTAAATTATTAGGGATTTCTGAAAAAAAGAGAGAATTAAGGCTGGAGGTGCAGGGGGGAGACTTTTTGGATGGCACTCCTGTGATTGATGTAAAGCCCTATGTGCCCTATGCAGATGCGATTGACTCAGCCTATGGGGCTTGGGCAGTAGGTCAGGAAACTATATTGCCGGTACGGTGGAGTGATGAGGCGATGACAGTTTTGCTTGAATGTGAGACTGCGGAGAAATTACGTTGTTTGATCGAGGAAACGCTGGGACAGGATCCACGACCAGGATATGAACGGAATAAGGATGGCCGCGAAGGGCGACGATGGAATATGCAGGTGGAGGATTGTCGTGTGTTTTGGAAAGTAGAGGATGGAGTGGCCGAGGTCACAAAATTGGAGTGGGTTGATCGGAAACCCACCCCGGAGCCTCTCCCAAGATGGGATGATTGATTGATTGGAGACTGGGGTGTTGTATTTTTAACTAAAGACTTTGCCATAGCAAAAAGACTCCCATTCCTACAAGAATTGTAAGCAACAGATTCTTTTTCCAGAGACCAACACCTAGAGCGGCGAGGGCACCGATTAGACGAGAGTTGTCTAATCCCAGGGAGAGATTGTTGTTGTCTATTAGAACAGCGGGAACGATAATCGCTACGAGAACGGCTGGCGGTACATAATTTAAGGCTTGTAGCAGACGGGGTGGCAGCGTAATGCGTCCACTCATAGCGAGAACCGGATAGCGGATCAGAAAGGTAACCAGGGTCATGCCGCCTAGCAGAGCTATTTCGTTAATCATGGGTTGTCTCCTTAAAATAGTTTTCGGTAAGGATGCCAGTTAGGATGCCTGCGATCGCAGCCACCATCAGACCCAGCTGATGTGGCAAGCCATGGGATAAAAGAGCCATGATGCCTGAGACAATCACGGTCGCTACCATAGGACGATTGGTTAAATAGGGAATCGTCATACCAATAAACGTAGCGACCATAGCAAAATCCAGGCCCCAGGCGCTGGGAACACTTTGTCCGAGGGTAAGGCCAAGCAGGGTACACAGCTGCCAGTTGACATACATAGCTAGAGCTGAACCCAGCTGAAACCAATGTTTTTGGGAGGATGAATCCTCCTGGCGATAGCGTTGGATCGCCACCATAAAATTTTCATCGGTGAGCCAAAATCCCAACGGCAGCTTCCAGGCTTGACTCAGATGTTTGACATAGGGAACCAGACTGACGGCATAGAGCAGATGCCGCAGGTTGACCACCCATGTGGTGAGCACAATCATCCCCAGGGGAGTACCGGTCCCCAGCAGGCCCAAGGCAATAAACTGTGATGAGCCCGCAAATACAATGGCCGACATACCCATGGCCCCAGCAAAGGATAACCCGCTGGTCTGGGCCAGGGTGCCAAAGATAATGCCAAACGGAATCGCCCCCACGATCAAGGGAATCGTTTGTCGGGCTCCGGCCCAAAATTCTTTCCACTGCCCCATCACGGCTATACCTACTGTAACGACTTGCTCAGGTTAAACCGAAGTATCTATGGCTGTCTTGAATGTTTCTGCAAGCAAGCGCTTTGAATAGAAAACTATTACTTTTTTTCATAGAACCTGTTCAATAAACAGTCTCCATAAATCAATAAATATGCGCTATGGTGGACCATAATAAGCGCCTGTGTAGATAGGTACTAGACGTTTTCCATAATTCAACCTGATTGATTCAATTTTTTTGTTGTAGGGAGACTTCCGTTAGGTCATTATTTCTATCTCAACAGTTAATAACAACTTTCTTGCGGTTATTTAGTGCCTTTGCGTAATGCGGAAGCTTAAGGTGCGATAGCCGCTGATTGCTCTTTGATACCCTGTTTGAAATGGCTAGGCTGCATACCAGAAAAAATAAAAACGTTTTTAAAATAGTTCGATAATATAGAACTATAAAGCTCAGGTATATCTAATCCCTGTCAATTGTTTGTTTATGACTTCACACTCTAATTCTTCAACAGTGGTAGAGAGCTCCTCTTCTGAGTCACCACAGCGCAACTGGTTGATATGGCTGGCGGCTTTGATTGTGTTGGCGGGCGGTGGCTTTGCGCTATGGCGACTGCTGGGGGTGGACGGTGTCGGTCCTGACGGAGGAATGCCCATGGGCGGTGGAGTGCCTGTCACCCTGGAGGCGATGCAGCCAACAACGCTGCGCGATCAGGTTTCCTATGTAGGTACATTGGATGCTCAGGCGGGGGTGGTTTTGCAGCCTGAAGCCAACGGACGAATTACGCGCATTTATGTATCATCAGGCGATCGAGTGGCGGCAGGGGATCCCATTATGGAACTCAGTGCCGATCGTTCCCAGGCAGAACTCAGTGCGGCTCTGGCCAGTGTGAGTGCGGCCCAGTCAGCCCGTGATAATGTACGCTCTCAACTGCAGTCCCTGGTAGCTCAGCGAATTCGTATCGAAGCAGATGTGAAGTTGCAAAATTCTGAATTTGCTCGAACAAAACGACTAGTGGATGCAGGGGCCCAGTCTCAACAAGAGCTGGATGAAGTAGAGCGAGATCGCGATGCCGCTATAGCTTCCCTCGCCGCCGCCAAAGAAGAGATTCAAGCGGCCCAAGCCAGTTTGTCCCAGTCCGACGCTTTTCTTGAACAGTCCCAGGCCACTGCCGATGCAACCCGTGAGGATCTGCTCGACAAAACCGTTACCGCTCCCATTGCCGGTGTCGTCGGTAATATTCCAGTGGAGCTAGGAGATTATGTACAGCCTGGCGGCACCTTAACCACCATCACTCAAAATGAAACCCTGGAGCTGGAAATCAATATTCCTGCCGAACAGATTAGCCAGATTCAGCTAGGTATGCCGGTGGAGCTATTTACTTTTGGGGCAGATACCGCTGTAGCTACAGGCTCTCTTAGTTTTATCTCTCCCCAGACTGATGCTGCCACACAAACAGTATTAGCTAAGGCTCAGTTCTCAAATGCCACTGGAGTGCTACAGGACAACCAGCGAGTGGATGTGCGCATCATTTTAGATGAGCGTCCGGGGCTGCTGGTGCCCGCTACTGCCATTACCCGACTGGGTGGACAGTCCTTTGTTTATGTTGCTGCCGTCGCCCCGCCGCCAGAAGAGGGACAACCCGAGGGCCAATCCGACGGGCAGCAATTCGACGGGCAAGTTGCCCAGCTCCGACCCGTCACCCTTGGGGCAATGCAAGGCAATAACTTTCAAGTAATCGATGGTCTGTCCAGCGGCGAACAGATTGTTATCACCGGTCTGTTGAACCTGCAAGATGGTGTGCCTATAGCCCCCCAGGAAGAGCCTGTTAGCGTATCTCCGTAGGGGCAGTGTTTTAGGAGAAATAGAGATAGGGAGGAAAAGGAGGAGGGAGAGGGGGAAGAGAGGGGAAATGTTTATGCGTTGGTAAGTAATCCTCCCCTGCCTCCCTATCTTCAATCTTCAAGAAAGTAAGCAAAAAGCCGACCCTCACAGCCCATCCCACCAGTACTTCCCATGGTCAACTACTTTATCAAACGGCCTGTCTTTGCCACCGTTTGCGCCATTATTATTCTGTTGATCGGTGCGGTTAGTATTCCGACGCTGCCCATTGCTCAGTATCCAGACATTAGTCCCTCACAGATTAATGTTACGGCCAGCTATATTGGGGCCGATGCTGAAACTGTTGAAAAGGCGGTAACAACGGTGTTAGAGCGAGAGATCAACGGCGTGGAAGGCATGCGCTATATCTCGTCTAATAGCAGTAATAACGGCATTAGTAATATTGTTGTCACCTTTGACGCCAGTCGCGACAAAGATATTGCCGCTGTGGATGTGCAAAACCGGGTATCCCTGGCAGAACCCCAGCTACCGGAGGAAGTCCGTCAGACCGGTGTCGTGGTGTCTAAGCAGAACAGTAACATTCTGCTGGCTATGAGTCTGTTTTCAGAAGATAACACCTTTGATAATGTCTTTCTGAGTAACTACGCCGATTTGTACATTGTGGATGCCCTGCGCCGGGTACCCGGTGTGGGAGATGTGGTGATCTTTGGTGAGCGCACATATGCCATGCGGCTATGGTTAGATCCACAGCGGCTAGCCAGTCGAGATTTGACCGCTGACGATGTGATCGATGCGTTGCGAGAACAAAATATTCAGGTGGGTGCGGGGCAAATTGGTCAGCCACCATCACTCAACGACCAGACATTTCAGATCGACCTGCGGGCGGTGAGTCGTTTGCAGGAGGTGTCTGAGTTTGAGGAGCTGGTCATTCAAACTGGGGAGAATGGTGCCCTGGTCAAGCTGAAGGATGTGGGACGGGCCGAGCTGGGGGCGGAGAGCTACAGTACTTTCCTGCGGTTTAGGGGGAATGAATCTGTTGGTTTAGGTATTTTCCAGTTACCGGGAAGTAACGCACTGCAGGTGGCCCAGGGGGTTAAAGATGTCATGGAGGGGCTGGAGGAAGAGTTTCCCCAGGGGATGGAATATGGCATTGGTTTTGATACTACAGAGTTTGTGCAGCAGTCTCTCTCCCGCGTAGTGTGGACCCTGATCCAGGCGGTGGCGCTGGTGGTGCTAGTGATTTATCTCTTTCTCCAGGATTGGCGCACTACCGTAATTCCGGCCATTACCATTCCGGTGGCACTGATTGGTACATTTGCCATTGTCAAAATTTTTGGGTTCTCCATCAACAGTTTGACTCTATTTGGTCTCACCCTGGCAACGGGGATGGTGGTGGATGATGCCATTGTGGTGGTCGAAGATATTTCGTCAAAGATTCAGCAGCGGGGGCTACCCCCCAAGCTAGCGGCAGTCGAGTCGATGCGGGAGCTGACGGGGGCGGTGATTGCTACGTCTCTGGTGCTGATGGCGGTGTTTATTCCGGTGGCATTTTTCCCAGGGACCACGGGGGCACTGTATCGACAGTTTGCGCTGACCATTGCATTTGCGATCGCGCTCTCCACTTTCAATGCCCTCACCCTCACCCCCACCCTGGCCGGGTTACTCCTACGACAGCAAAGTGGCGGCCACGGCTGGCTCGACATTATCTTTAACCCCTTTAACCGGTTTCTAGACAATTTGAGGGTCCAGTATGGCGACACCCTGAGAATTCTCAACCAGTTCAAAGTTTTTGTTCTAGCTGCCTTTGTCGCCTCCCTGGTCTTAACCGGCTGGTTGTATAACACCGTGCCATCGGCATTCTTACCCGACGAAGATCAAGGCTATTTCATTACCCTAATTCAAGGTCCAGAGGGTTCGTCGCTCAACCAAACCAGTAACGTAATGCGTCAGGTAGAAGAAACTATCCTGGACCAGGACGGTGTGCGAGCTACTTTTGCGGTGGGCGGGTTTAGCTTTAACGGCAATACTGCCAACAACGGTGTCATCTTTACCACTCTGGTGCCATGGGAAGAACGTCCCCCCGGTGTAACCGCCTTTAGTCTGATCGGCCAGCTATTTGGCCAGTTTTCTCAGATTACTGAAGCACGGGTGTTTCCCGTCAACCCACCGGCCATTCAAGGTCTCAGCAGCTTTAGCGGTTTCCAGTTTCAGCTACAGGATCGGCGCGGCACCCTGAGCGTCGATAGCCTCGTCCAAAATATGTTTGGCTTGTTAGGGGCTGCCAACCAAGATCCCAATCTGCAGGCAGTATTTAGCACCTATGCTGCCAACACTCCTCTGATAGAGATCGATGTGGATCGCGACAAGGCGAAGGCACTAGATGTAGACATTGACGATGTTTTTGGCACCTTGCAAACCTATCTAGG
>JBCCJR010000145.1:0-11434 GCA_039045805.1 Cyanobacteria bacterium P01_C01_bin.118 | reverse complement strand
AGCTAGTAACGTACAACGCAGTGTGAATACCACCGAGGCACTCCGTCTCACAGCAAATACCCCAGGAGCCATTTACTTTGCCTCGGCTCCAGAAGTGGTCGGTCAGTGTACCGTCAAACCCTTATCCATCAACCAGCAGCCCCCCTACCGTCCACCCTATATAGATCTGCAAAACTGCCCCAATCAACGCAACCAACCCAACCTCGATGGCTTTGCATCCAGAACTTATCCACTGACCCGTCAGATTTACATTGTAGGTAGAACCGATGCCGCCATTGGCAGAGCCTACGCAGAATTAATCCTCTCAGACGAAGGACAAGCGGCTCTGGGCAGAGCGGGTTTTGCCCGATTAAAGTAAACGAAAAATCATCAATAGCATCCATAAACTCTGTAGGGGCGTTGCATGCAACGCCCCTACATTGGGGTCAACCTAAATTAAGATGGGTCCGGAGTTAACCTTAGCCCTGTTGCTTGAGGCTTGAACCAAAGGGAATGCTGATTAGATTCTCACCGTGACTCTGAATTAGGCCGCGCTGACGCAGTTTACCCATCAGACGAGTAACCGTTACTCGAGTAGACCCAATGGCACTACCAATCTGGGCATGGGTCAATGGGAAAGGCAGGTAATAGCCATTTTCACAGGGCTCACCATATTCATCCACCAGCAGCGTCAAAAAGCCCAATAAACGGTCAATGGTGCGGCGCTGTCCCAGCGTACTTAACCACAGCAATTTACGCTGATGCTGACGACGAAATGCATCCAAAACCTCACGACGGAAGTGGGGCCACGTGTCTAAATCATTCCAGTAAAGCCAGACAATCGTAGTCTGATCAACATGGGAAAAACTCTGTAGGGTAAAAGGTGGTTGGGCCACAATCTCGAAGGGCTGTCCTGCGCCAACAAACCCTAAAAACGCTTCTTCTGCAGCCACTAGGGGCACTCTGGCGGGGGAACTTTTTTGCTGCTTGAGGGTAGCACTAACCTGAGCACTCCCCACCAATCGCACAGCACCATGCTGCACTAGATAGAGCAATCCTGGACGGGTGGGAATCCGCTCATCTTTGCTAAATGTCCGACATCGGTAATGCTCTTGGGCCCAATCAAGAATCCGTTGCCATACATGAAATGGCCTAGCATCATCTGATGGGATAGATGAGGACATGGGAAAAGTGCTGGAAGTTGTCGATAATTCAGATAATGTCATTTACCTAGTGTCAAGCCATAGAGTTTTTAGCCAAAACAAACGGTCTGGAAAGCTTTCGATTTTAGAAAACCCCAGCCAACGATACGCCCTGAAAGTAGTCAGTTATGAAAATTAAAAAAAAAGGTCTTAAACGCTCTATATCAACAACTGAGGAGCCTTGATGTCTGTCATCCGTAAAACCACGATCAGTATACGAAACAAATACATCAAGTACATTAATACAAACGACAGCCTGCAAATGGCACCCCGATGTTGTTTTCTTTATATTTACTTCAGCTTTCATTGAAGTAAATAAATGAAAATCGACTGAAATTCGACAGGTAATCTACAATCCAGTCAAAAAAAGGGGCGAACAGAGAACTCTCTGTACATTTACCCAGTTAATACAAATATGACATGGTTTCGTTAAAACGGACATTAATGTCTGATTTAGCTTCTGCGATTGATGCAATTAAGCACATCAATCCCAAGTTATCTAAGTCAAACCTTCATACTCCACTTAGATATTCAGGGGTTTTATTAAGCATCGGTAAAACCACACATATTTGTCATCAGAATATTCCCTTAAAAAAAATTCACCATAACGAAACAATTACCTACGGGTCTGCAATTCCACTGAAGCTAAACAACATTTGGCCGCACCCCACGGGAGAAATTGCATCGAGACTGGTAACCGTTTTACAACAGCAATCGGCACCATCGTTGTGGGCCAGTATTCGCCAGACCGAAAATCACTGGATAGAGTTTGTCATTTCTGAGGGTGGAATGGCGAAATGGCGACAGCAGCTTTTGCAAAATTTACCGCTACAGTCGGCCCATCAGCCAGCTCCAGTTATCACGGCGACACAATTGTGGTCTCTGCAGGCTGGTTATGAGCTGTGTTGCCGCTGGCAGCGACAGCACTGCGAGACTAACCAGCATGAGCAGCTAGAGACAATTGCTCTGAGGCCATTTACTATCACCTCACTCCCGTTATCTTTACTGATTCATGGCCTGCTAGATATTTGCGATCGCTGGGACGAAGCCCAACCCAAACAGTTATTGCATCAAGCCAATCAATTGGTCAAAGCCATCGAACAATGCACCAGCAGCACCCCGCCTACTGCCGCCAATGCCGCCATAGTTTTTCACTGGCTCAAACCCACTCAACATCTACTTAGACAACTGCTACAGGAAAGATTGAGATACCAATGCCCTGAGGAGTTTTGAACATCAAAATAGCCCTAGAAAGTTAGAGGGGAAAGTTAGAGGGGGATGACAAATTCCGCAATATGCCCTATATTTACAAATGTGTGTGAGGAGCGAACCAGTGAGGGTACCGAGACGAAACACGGCCAGTCGTCGGTACCCTTTCTGCTTTTAAATTATTTTTTGAGTTCTATAACGTCTCTGCAGCGTTTAATTGCCAAAGCTTTTACAGAAAGCCATCGCTTCAAATCGGCTTTTTTATTTGTATAGGGTCTGCCTACCAGTTTTGATGACATTCTGCTCCCATGCTATGGTCCCTTGGCGGGAAAATGTCATTTACTAGACTCTTAATGGATAACCCATGGTCATAGACACTGGGCAACAACGGCAAACGTGCTATCGCCTGTTGCTGATGCTGCTGTGGACCAATTTGGTGATTTTGACCATCGAGGTTACTGCTGGTTGGGCCAGTCATTCGATTGCGTTACTGGCTGAGTCTCTGCATACGCTAATTGATATTTTTAGTACAGCCCTCAGTTTGACTGCCGTGGCAGCACCCCAACGGCCTTTGGGGCGAGAACTTTGGGGACATGGTCGTGGGGAAGTGGGGGGCGCACTGATCCTGGCGGCTATTTTGGGCTTCTTTGGTGTAAGTATTTTGATCGTTTCTGTAGGGCAGTTCGAAGCGGCCATCGGCGGCGATGCTCTCCCCTTTCCGGTGGAGGTGACGGTCACCCTGATGCAGCTGATGACGGTCATCGTGGCCATTGCCTTAGCATTAGCCCTGGTGGTGTCCTATCAAGGCCGGTTTTTGCAGAGTGTCACCCTCAGGCTCACTACGAAGCATGTTTTGGGGGATGGATGGTTAAGTTTGGGGATGTTGCTGGGTCTGATGGGTGTCTGGCGCGGTCATACCTGGCTGGATCCGCTGATTGCGATCGCACTGGTGGTGCTGACTCTTCATAGCTTCTGGCATGTCTTAAATAGTCAACTGCCGATGCTGCTACGACCTACGGCCATTGCCCCAGAAGCCATTGCCCAAGTGGTTACCACGGTAGAAGGGGTGACTCGCTGCAACCGCATTCGCTCACGGGGAATGGTGGGGCGTCAGGTTTGGATCGAACTTTATTTAGCGGTGCATCCAGAGTTTTTAGGGATGGCTCGCACTATTGGTGAACGGGTGGAAGGTGCGCTAAGGAATCATTATGGTCCCGTTAATGCTCAGATTTGGGTGGAGCAGGATTATACGGTGCCGGTGCGGAATTATTATTGATGGGCGGTGTGCGGTGGGCCGTGCCCACCCTACGAGCCTATCGGCCTACGGGTCGATTTTGGTGGCTTTGGTGAGTTCGACTAAATTGCTGGCAAATTCTTCGATTGCCTGTTGATTATTGGAGGCAAACATACGGGCCATCATGGCGATTGCAGCCAGGCGTTTTAGCCGGTCGTGCAGGGTTTGAATACTGGAACCGTCTGTATTGGCCTGTAAGTCTGCACTGAGGTCGTCCAGTTCAAGCAGCACATCTTCACGTTGCTCCTTGGGAAAGGCCTGGGCCAGTTGCCGTAAACTGGCCAGACGGTCCTGAACGGTTTGGGGCTGATCGTCGTCGGCGTTGCTCATGGTGGAACTTTAGAACTGATTCATTCTTAGCATCTATAGGGTCGCCGCAGATGTGCAACTTGCTGACGCGGTGTGGCACGTTTCTCAAACATGTCTCTATCAAGCGAGTACTTCTTCAGCGACATAGGGTAACAATCGACTATCGGTGAAGTCGGCAATGGTGAATAACGCGCCTAGCCCGCACAGCTTAGCGTCGCTGTGGGTAGATGTGACTCCAATGGTGGGAATACCAGCGGCGACAGCGGCCCGCACCCCTGTAGGAGAATCTTCAAACACCAGGGCTGCTTCTGGGTTGAGATCGAGCTGCTCTAAAGCAGTTTGGTAAGGCAGCGGATCCGGTTTACCTTTGGGTAAATCATCGGCAATGATGACTGGCTGAAAGACATCATCCAGGGCCAAGGTTTTGAGCATAAACTCCGCATTGGAACGGGGCGCATTGGTTACCAGTGCTTTAGCATAGCGCTGCTTTTCAAGGTGATGCAAAAAATCCGTTAGCCCCGGCATCCGCTGCAGCTGGTTAGCCGCGAGTTCACGAAACTTGGCTTCCTTATCAGCGCTAAATATCTTGCCTTCATCGACGGACAACTGGGGGATCAGGTCGCGCACGATGTCGGGATTGAGGCGACCGCTAATATGGCGATCGTAAAAGGTTTGGTCTACGCTGTGGCCATAGGGAGCTAGCAAGGTTTGCCAAACTTGAAAGTGAATTGGATCGGTATTGGCCAGGGTGCCATCTAAATCAAACAAAATGGCTTTTAACATGGGGCACACTTGCTTAAAAAATAGTTTACTGCGCCCATAGCTTTCGCTGTTGCTAGCTTTTAGCGAAAGCTGATGTGAGCTATAGGCGTCCATAGCTCACATTAGCTCGATTTTGGGGTGGGTGACCGTAGCTATCCAATAGCTGTATCTACGCACCCTCCACCGCTAAAAGGCTGTGGTAGGATATCGGCCTATCGGCGAGTGCCGCTGAGGTAATTTATGAAAAAACGCGTTAAAGCAGACAAATTGAGTGTGGTGATTGCGATCGCAACTCTCACTTTAGTAGCCGTTGTCACCCTGGCATCTCCTGCTTTCTTCTAAGGTACCGGCCTAACCCAAACAAACCCAAAAGCTAGCATCAATCTGGAGCTGGCTATGCAATAGTACATTCAAACTATTTTGCTAATGTTAAATAGCTGCATCAATCCATAAGGTCCGCGCTACAGTTAGACGCCTATGCGCTACACTGAGGCACGCATGCGCTAAATATAGCGCGTCCCTAATTTTTCTCTGCTAGATATAGCGTTATATGGTTCAACAGCTAAGGGTCACCCAAGACACTCGTAGTCCATCTCGCGCAGTCGCTGCCCCCAGCCTTACCCAAGGAGTCCGCCATCCATTTTTGCAAGCTATTGAAGGATCGCTACGCGTCTTCACTTCTGTACACCGTAGCTTTTTCACCAACGTTATGGTCCAGGCTCTACGGTCTGCAGATCAGGGCATGTCGGTTCTGGTAGCCCAGTTTCTCAAAGGGGGGATTGATCAAGGACCGGAACACATTACCCAAATGGGTCAAAACTTAGATTGGGTGCGCTGCGGCTACACTGGCTGCATTTTTGAAGATACAGACGACGCGCAAACAGCCGTTAGCGAGCTATGGACCTATGTCAAATCAACCATACAAGACGATAAGTATGGCCTGGTGATGTTGGACGAGCTAAGCTTGGCCATTGATTATGGTCTGATTCCAGAAGCCGAGGTGCTGGAGCTGTTGGAACAGCGCCCTCCCCAGATAGATATTATTTTGACAGGGCCAAAGATGCCCTATTCCATCCTGTCAATGGCAGACCAGGTGACAGAATTTCGTCGTGAGTTTTTACCCTAATGATTAAAAACGATGCATGGATCCACAAAATGTCCAAGGATGGGATGATCAGTCCCTTTGAATCCGCTTTGGTCAGACGTATGGATATGAACGGCACCAATGTGCCTGTCATTAGCTATGGATTATCGTCCTTTGGCTATGACATTCGCTTGTCAGCCAAAGAGTTTCGAATTTTTCGCCATGTACCAGGCACTGTCATTGACCCCAAGCGTTTTAATCCAGAAAATTTAGAACCCACACAACTGCGCACCGATGCAAACGGCAGTTATTTTATTTTGCCGGCACATTCCTACGGTTTAGGGGTGGCATTGGAACGTTTGGCCATTCCCGATAACATCACCACCATTTGTATTGGCAAAAGTACCTATGCCCGCTGTGGCATTATCGCCAATCTCACCCCAGCCGAAGCTGGATGGCGTGGCTATCTCACCCTGGAGTTTTCAAACTCGTCCAGTGCTGATTGTCGGATCTATGCCAACGAGGGTGTAGTACAGCTCTTATTTTTAGAAGGCGACCCCTGCCAGGTAAGCTACGAAACCCGTCAGGGCAAATACCAGGACCAGCCAGAAATGGTCACCCTTGCCAAAGTGTAGGAGGGTGGGCACAGCCCACCCGGCAGTAGGGCAGGCAATACCCGCCTTAACAGGAACGTCGAAAATTAAACCAATTTTCAGCCCAGTCTCGTCGCCATTGGCCCTCACGCCAGCGACCACCTTTCCACTGGTCAATGGCTTGATTAATAGCATCACCCAAGGTTTGGGGAGCAACTGCCCCCATGCGCTGATGCAGTATCGTCATAGTTGGCCGTGCCCCTAATGCGGCAACAAACACACTCGCCCCTTGCCCCATGAAATGCGCCCCCACAATACGGTTTCCTAGGGTGATCAGTTTACAAAAATTTGTCTGGGCCGGATGGGTCGCTATCGAGGGTAAGCAGGCCGCCTGAAAGATTTGTATAGCTTCGCCATAGCAGTTTCTAGCTTGATGCTCAGTCAAACCCCAACGGGCTATCGGAGATAGCAGATTAATTCCATAAAATGCCTGCTCATACCGCATCTCCTGCCGTCGTCCCCAAAGGGCATTGGCTAGGGCGGTTTTTGTTTCTTGTTGAGTTAACTCTGGCCGGTTTTCGCCTCCCAAGCTACCACCAGTCCCATAAATTTGCCTACAGCTTGTTTGCAACTGTGAAGTCACCAAGATGGGGGCGGCAATGCCAAGCTTTTCTAGTCCTGCCGTCTGCCAATTAAAGGGGTGGGGGACGGTGACTGTCAGTTCGTCCTGTTCAGATTGCAAGACGGCAATATCAGCCTCTGTTTTGGCCAGAACCACCGTTATATCCAAACTTCTAAACTGTGCTTGGACAAGCCGCTGAATATCTTCGTCCTCCGCTGGCAGCAGGGCCAACACGATGAGGGTGACATTGGCTAAACGGCTCAAACCGTAGGCCCATTCCAAAGCTGAGGCTCCATAGCCAATAACGGTGATGCGCTGCGGCAGGGTTTCTAGATTAAGCAGCTGATGACAGTAAAGGCCGCTCTGAGGCGGGCTCGACCAACCATAGCCGTCGGTGAGTAAATACCGACTGGCCTTAAGTGATCGATGGGCTAAGGTCAGCGACCCAGACTGAGTAAAGCTAGCGGGTTCAAGGATGACATCGATGTTGTGCGATCGTAGAGCTGTTGGCGAGAGCCTTGAATGTTCACACTGATGCTTCACCCAATCCCGAACGTTAGGCCATGGGTACCGATCTATATCAAGTCCATAAAGACCTTGATATAGATGCCAGCTAACATCATTTTCCAACCATGTAGGAGCAATCAGAGCGACACGAGCTCCTTGTTGAGCCACAGTCTTGGCAGCCAGTCGACTGCCAAGACTCCCGCCTAAAATTGCTAAATCGTAATCCGTATGCGTCATGAACCAGCACTATTCTCGCCAATTGTAATGGGAGAGCCTTTAAAGACAATCAAAGATGTTCCAAGGTCAGACTTTCCCAAGAACATCTTTGAAATTCAAATGGCCAAACGGCACTATTCAGTTGTATCAAGCCGATGTATTACTGTTTCGTTACTTATTCGCAACCATTTCCTTAAATAGCTTACCCGCTGAAAAAGCAGGCACTGTGGTTGCTGGAATCACCATAGTCTCGCCAGTTTTAGGGTTACGGCCCTCACGCTCTTTACGATGGCGGGGTTCAAATGAGCCAAAACCAACCAATGTCACTTTCTCACCACTGGAAACAGCTTCCATGATGGACTCAACTGCTGCAGAAATAACTGCATCAGCCTGCTTCTTAGTCACAGAGGCCTTTTCAGACACCTTATCCACCAGTTCACCTTTATTCATATTTGTCTCCTCGCAGATTAAAACCAATGAATGAACTATGCCCACTGTTGGACAAATTGTTAACGAAATACAAGGATAGTCTCAACGGATCGCTGAAACCCTTGAAGTCTCATATTTTCTCTGCCCTATTCTAAAGCGTACTTTGTCAATATGGATCTATAAGACATTGAATTTATATGGATTTCAGCGATTTTTAGAAAAATTCATAGGATTTATGACAGACAAATGTATGCTAGCCTACAAAAAATCCTTTGAAGCCCTTTCCTAGAGGGGACTCCAAAGGATTAAACAATTGTTACAGAGGCTAACAAAAACTATTCATCTTCGCCCAGCAATTCCCGCACATCTTCACCAGGGGTATAGCTATAGCCATAAACGCTTTCATCAGAATCGTCCAAAATCTGAGGCGTCAGTAAAACAATCAATTCCTGACGCTCATTTGTAGTATCCGTGTCACGGAAAAGGGCACCAATAATGGGCAAGTCACCAAGGATAGGGACTTTATTAACCGTTGTAATATCTGTGTCTGAAATAATACCGGACAGTACCAGAGTTTGGCCGTCCCGCACCCGAATTTGCCCAGAAGACAGAGCGCGGCTTGAGATGGGCGTCACAAAGTCGTCGCCCCCCAGTGGAATCGGAGCTCCAGGAGAGGAAATTGTAGGTGCCACTGACAAGGATACAAATCCATTATCATCAATCCGATCAATATTAACGGCCAATGTCAAGCCAACATCGACCAGCTGAACTTCTGTTTCCTGAACAACTACGTCACTCTCTCCTAAAGTCGTAAAGTTGGTAGTACTTTCATTGACTACCTCTTCAACTAAATTAATCGAAGCATCTTGTCCTTCTTGAACAATCAATGTGGGGTCAGTAATGATTTTGGAGTTGCCATTCTCAATCGTTGCTTCCAGCGATGCAATAAAATCTCTGGCAAGAGTAAAAGGGTTGCTGTTAAAGTTCAGAGATAGAAGCCCATCATTTTGATTCACAAAAGTATCATCAACACCAAAGGAAAAACTGGTACCAAAGGACTCCATTGCGGAGAGATTCACGTCAATTACCCGCAGGTTAATAGCAACCTGACGCCGACGTAGGTCTAACTGCACTAGCTGAGTAGTCGCAATCTCTACCTGACGGGGAGTCCCCACCAATGTGACAGAACTCGTACGGACATCGCCAATTACCTGCAAACCTCGTAGCAGAGGGGGGGAATCTTGATAGTCAGCCCGCAAAATTTCGACACTAGTCTCTAACTCAGTTCTCTCAACCTGCTCAACCTCTTCACCAACATCGATAGTTGACTCAACCACCTGAATTTCTTGCTCATCCGCAAACGCACTTTCAGCGCCCATAAACACTAGGAAGTTCACAGCGCTAGCAACATCTACCTGATTGAGGCGCACGCTGCGTAAGGTCAAATTACGGGCAGACTGAGGTAAACGAGGACCCACGAAAATTGTCCGTCCTACGCGGTTAGCCTCCAATCCAGAAATCTGCAAAACATAGTTAAATACATTTTGTACAGGCTCATCTTCAATATCCAGGGTAACCTTTGTATCAGCGGCAGCCGCACCTTCACCTTGAGCAGCGGCTTCAGTAAAGGCCAAGTTGAGACCAGCAGCGCGGGCTAACAAAGACAGCGCTTCACGGGCAGTTGCTTCCCTCAGAACCAATCTAGGTACTCGTTCAGCAGTACCCAGGTCAATCACATCTAGACTTGCACCAATTTCAGAAACCGCGATGTCTCCTACCGGTGGTGGAACAGCCTGGGGTAAAAACGGTGGTGCTCCATTAATTGTGGGAGACGCCACTGGGTTGCCATCGATAATCACCTCAGGATTTGGAACTAAAACATCTGGTGTATCGGTGTCAGTCTCAGCTTGGGCAAGGTGAGTGGGTAGTAGCGATGCATCTGTAACCGTTTCAATAGTTTCTGGCAGTTCGCTGGGCTTAGGGGTTGCATTTGGTCGGGTGTCCAGGTTAACCAAGACCCCCTGACCATTGATCTTGTGTAGATCTGCAATGGGAGCTTTATCAGTCCCTTTAATGGTCAACCGCACCGTATTCTCATTCAGCGTTTCCAGCTGAATCGATTTAATAGAGGGATCGGGATTTTGTTTGCTGTAGCCCTTGCTGCGGGGCAATGCTAGCTGAGCATTGGTAATGTCAGCCTGCAAAACATTGTCTCGACTAACGGCAAAAATCTGAGGAGTATCACCGCCTTTTGTTGAAAGCAGCAGCTCCATACCAGTTTTAGTCGTATTGAGCTCAACATTCTGAATGGCAGTAGCAGTGGCTTCAGCAGATTGGGCTGTGAGAACGCTCAGCGCTCCGCCAGCAAGTAAACTTCCAAGTTTGAAAAAGCGTTTCACAGTTCACTCCTTAATCTTAATTAGAGTACGTCAATGGCTGGGGAATCGAATCTAGGTAATTGGACAAGCTTTCAAAATGTGTAATCAAGCTATTCCTTCAAGCTTCCTATTGAGCTTCTGCTTCACCTTCAACAGGGGGAGGGGGAGCTATATCTGGCGGACCAGAGGGATCTCCAGTAGGAATCAGGGCATCCACAGAAAATGTCGAGCTTATCCTCTGTTTGGGTTGTCCAATCACTTGTCCTTGACCATTGAGAACGGTCTCAGTGACAGTCTCAGAGGATGATAGAGAGAAATCTCGCAGCAACAGTAAAGGTTCCAGACGCTCAATATTACTCAGAATTGACTGGCTCTGCGCAAAATCTCCTGCAAAGTCAACACTATAGGTTTGACGCTTTAATTTACCGTCAACATCCGGGCCTAAACTACCATCTTCAACAAGGGTTTCTCCAGCGGGGTTGAATGTGCGTAATTGAGCTTCAATCACAATTGGTGGAATCCCTCGAGCCTTGATCTGGTTACGGGCAGCACCAATAGAGGCATTACTATTTTTGATACGCTGGTTAATGTCTAACAGCAGAGTATCCATAGAAGACTCATCTGCAAATAGAGAATAGACATTACGACGTTGCACCAAAGCAGCCTCGCGTTCTTCCTCTAGCTTGGCAATTTCCTCCAAGCGTTCGGCCTGAGTCTCCAGCTGTTGCTCCTTTTCCTCGATCGTGGCCCGCAGCTCTTGATTGCTCAGACGAACGGGCTGAACAAACCGCTGAAACAAAAAGATCGCTAAACCAATACCGGCTAAAGCAGCCAAGATCCCCAAAACTTT
>JBCCJR010000144.1:0-11445 GCA_039045805.1 Cyanobacteria bacterium P01_C01_bin.118 | reverse complement strand
CAACCGTCGATCCAGGCAGCTATTGTTGTCGCTAGTCAGGACTAAAAGTCTAGTTTTTGGGTCGGCTGATGTCTGCATATTTCCTATTTCTCACCTACCCCTATCAATCGTTAATTAATCGACTGTTTAAAATTCAAAGTAAATAAATTCTGATGGAATATTAGCCGACAGCAAAATCGTCAGCCCCAACAGCCCCCGTGATACCCAAGGATTGAGTAACAGCTCATATTCGGGCCGCTCCTGCCACACGGCAATGTGCTCAAACAATAAAAATGCACCCGCTAGCAGCAGGACCCAACCCATAGCTACCAGCTCATTGGCACTAAACTGACCAAATGCCCCTATCAAGTTACCCAGGGAGTACGCACTGGGGGTGACCAGGGTGGCTAGTTTGGTCATCAGCACCCCAATGTCAGTCTCCATAAAGAAGAGACACCCCAGGACCACCGCCGCAAAGGTCATGGCCCAGGATAAAACTTGAGGCCGTTTTACATACTTACCCATGGCCCGACTAAAGGGACGTCCGGCATAGCGCAGCAGCAGTAGCAGTGCCCCGTGGTAGGCCCCCCAAATCAAAAAGTTCCAGGCGGCTCCATGCCAAAACCCTGACAGAGTAAAGGTAAGAAATAAATAAAATGGAGCCCAGCTTTTGCGTTTACCCATCAGGGGCAAAAACACATAGTCTCGAAACCATGTACTAAGGGACACATGCCACCGCCGCCAAAACTCATTGATGCTCTGGGAGGTATAAGGGGCTAAAAAGTTAATGGTTAGACGAATGCCCAGGACTCTGGCAATGCCCACCGCCATAAAGCTATAGCCAGCAAAGTCAAAATAGATGCGTAGGGTGAACAAAAACGCATTAAACCAAACCAGCCAGGCATTATCAGCCACCGGGCTCAGAGCCTGGATAAAGGGAAACAGGTTATCTCCCAGCACCAGTTTCATAAACAACCCCAGGGATAGCCATCGCAGTCCCAGGTCAAAATTAGCGGCGGTGAACTTAAACTTAAACCCCTGAATTTGAGGCAATAGCGATGCCCGACGCTCAATAGGTCCCGCCACAATCTGGGGGAAAAAGGCCACAAAGTTGACATAGTCCAGAAATTTAATCGGCCGTTTGCGTCTTGCCTTGAGGGAATCGACCACAAAGGCCACCATCTGGAACGTATAAAACGAGACCCCTGGTGGAATGGACTGAAAAGTAGGCAACGGAAATCCAGATTTCCAGTCCGGGGCCACCACCCCTGTCAGGCCGATTACATCTTCTACAAAAAAGGTCAAATATTTGAAATAGGCCAGCACCGCCACATCAAACACAATTAGTGCCGTAGCAATCCATTGAGCCTGCTTCCCCTCACGGCCAAGCATCCACTTGACCATCAGGTAGTTAAAAATAATCTCAAACAGAAAGACGACAAAGCTCGTCCGATCTGCATTGACAAATAAAACCAGGGACAGGGCGGCTAAACCAACGGTGTCAAACTTGTCCTGCCAGAGGTCCAGAGACTTGGCTCCATAACGCACCGCAAAAAACGGCACGCTCACTAGCAAGAGCACCCACCAAAATGAAAACTCAGAAAAATTCAACGGAGCCCCCTCCTCCTCCTACATCGGCCGCATAACAGGGCCTGACAAGTTTTGAGTTTTTAATTTTGAATTGCTCCTAACTCAACAATCAAAATTAAAAACTCAAAACTGACCACGCTAGACCGAGACGTCAAACTCTTCTACTAGATAATTAGCTGCCTTTGCCACGGTTGGATAGTCCCATAGCAGTGTAGAAGGAAGTTCCAAATCAAGCCAGTCTTCGAGATCGCCTACCAGGGTGACGGCATCAATGGAGTCTAAGCCGTAGCGCGTCAGGGGCTGCTGGGCTTCAATAGTAGCGGAGTCGATGGACAGCACATCGGCTAACTGGCTAATCAACCATTGCTGAATGGCCAGAGCGGTACTAGATGAGCTGGAGTTTTGAAGCTGTTGCATGGTTTTCAGGGTTCTCGGATGTGATGGTTGACGCGGATTGTGCAAGTTGAAAGGGAACAATGGAGAACATTTTGTCCTCACTGTTAAGCCGTAGGAGTGCTTGGAAAACATTTTCGTAGTACTCCAACGGCACGGGATTTAGGGCGACATCAAAGTGGGATAGCAGTCGGTGAACACACAGAACCAGCCATTCCCCTCGACGGAAAAACTCCCCTAAATTTTGTCGGTTATAGCGCCACATGTAGATACAGGCCGCCGCTGCATGGAGTCGGCAATAGTGCTTAGCCAACTCAAAGCTTTCGTAGGACTGCTCATGACCATGTTCAAAGGCGCTTTGGGCAATCACCTCATCCTGGGCATCGAGCTGGGCCAAAATGGTTTTGGTCAACTCAAGCACCTCCGTTAGTATGGGCGAAGCATTCTCACTATGCATTACTGCCAGGTCTTCAATTAGGAGAGGTAGACCCTGGGGGACATCGTCAGCACCCCTGCTAAACAGCTCCAGCTTTTGAGGAGCAAATTCCGGTAATGGAGACTGCAGATCAAAGCTATTGGCCAAGCGCTGCTGAATTGCATCCAGTTTCTCAGGCTTTAGACGTTTGCGAGCCTTGGCCAGCTGTCGCCGCTGCAAAATTAGGGCGTGCAGGTTGACCACCGAGCTGCCGTCAAAGACGCTGATGATAGAACTATCCCGCAGCATTTTCTGAAAAACGCCGCTCTCATGCTCATCTCGCATATAGAACCGAGCCCCCAGCACCACAGAGACATCGCTCATCATCTGCTCCAGGGTGACGGGCACAAAGTACTTGTCCACTGCAGACCAAACGCTAAATTGTTCGGGCACCACATGAAAACCTCGAGCAGCGGCAATATTCACACAGTCACAGGTGAGAATGTCGAGAAAGGCATGGGTGATGGTGCGGCGGGCATGGGGCATGGCCACCACGGTCTTGCCATACACCTGACGATTCAGGGCAAAGCTTAATGTGGTACGTAAACAGGTATCGGCAGCTCCTTGGGAAAAGGCGGCACACAGGGCTCGGGTAATCTGAAACCCTTCCAGGGCTAGCTCTAGACCATGACCTTCGGGACCTAGCAGCATACTGTCGGGTACAAAGCAGTCACTAAAGCCAATGCCGCTCATATCCGCTGCCCGAATGCCGTGGGTTTTGATTTTGGGCAGGTTGTAATAGGTTTCAGGAGCCAGCTGACTTTTGTCCACCATAAATAGGGACAGTCCCCGGTTGCCCCCTTCAGGATTTGTGCGGGCTAAGACATAGGTGAGTCCGGAAATGGTGGCGCGGTTAATGGGCCATTTCTCTCCGTTGAGGAGATAGCCGCCGTCTACCTTGGTGGCGGTCACACTGCCCCCCACCAGGTCGCTGCCGTGTTCGCGTTCTGAGTAGGCCAGACACATGGTCAGATGCTCGTCCCGCATCCGGCGCGACAGGATTTCTTTTTGCTCGTCGGTACCGGCCATCCAGGTGAGAAAGGACCAGAACATGGTGGTGAATGCGATCGCAATATTCAAATCCCGGCGCGACAGCACCCGTACAAAAGCAACAAACTCCTCAAAGGACGTAAACTTACCACCGCTGCTGGTGGGAACGTAATAATCCTGCAGATTGTAATCGTACAACCAGGCAATCTCAGCCTCGGGAAATTTTTCCGACTCATCAATGGTTGCCGTTTGGGCAAAGGACATCTGCTGGGTGGGATCCCGCGGATCGCCTAAATCAGTTTCGAGCTGTTCGGCCAGCTTATATTGCTTGAGCTGTTCCATAGGGCAGTTAGGGCAGGGCAATTAATGACATGAGGCTACGACTGAGTCGTTTTTAACTGTTGGGCCAAAGACTCCACTTCCTGGTGTAGTCCGCGCACCTTGACCGTCAGGGCCGGGTTCTCGCTCCAGTCAGCAATCACCTCCAAATTTCCTGTCATAAACCGATCTCGACAGGCTCGACGCTGGATTTTACCGCTGGAGGTTTTAAGCACATTCCCTGATTTCACCAGAGCAATGGCATACACCTGTAGCTCATGCACCTCGGAAATCGCCTGGCGAATTTCGGCGATGGTCTCATTGGCATCCAAGTTTTTTTGCTGAGAACGCTCCACTTCCTGGACTACCACCAGCCGCTCCTCTCCATCTTCAATAATGGAAAAACAAGCCCCGTAGTCAGGGCGCATGACGGAACTTACATTCTGCACCGTCCATTCAATATCCTGGGGATAGTGATTGGTCCCCCGAATAATAATCAGGTCCTTGATCCGGCCTGTGATGTAGAGCTGACCATCCTGCAAAAAGCCTAGATCACCGGTGCGCAGAAATGGCCCCTCACCACCCTTGACATAGGCAGCAAAGGTTTCCCGTGTGGCCTCGTCTCGTTGCCAGTAGCCATGGGCCACCCCCGGATCAGCAATCCATACCTCACCAATGGTGTCCGCTGTACACGGCTCAAACGTGTCAGGATTAACAATGGCTACATTGGTTTCACATACCAAATCGCCACAGCTGACGGTTTCTCGTACATTGCTGCTTTCCGCATTCGCCAGCTGCACCTGCCCCTGTTCCAGGCTGGTGGCATCCAAAGCCAGGATAGTAGGGGCTACACCGACGGGGGTACTGGAGGCCAACAGCGTTGCCTCAGCTAAGCCATAGGCCGGTGAGAACGTTTCCCAGGTAAATCCACAGTCTTTAAACACTTCATAAAACTCTCGCATCACCCTGGGATTAATGGGCTCAGCTGCATTGCCCGCACTCCGCCAACGGCTGAGGTTCAACCCCTCCTTTTGAGAGGCTCGAATTCGACGAACACAGAGATCGTAAGCAAAGTTAGGCGCTTGGGAGTGAGTGGCACCGTACTTACTAATCGCCTGCAGCCAACGCAAAGGACGCTTTACAAAGGCTAAGGGGGCCATGATGTAGCAAGGAGTCCCGCTATACATCGGCTGAATCAGACCCTCTACCAAACCATAGTCATGGAAGTAGGGCATCCAGGTAACGGTGGCTCCGTCAGCGCTGTATCCACAGGCACGCTGTAAATAAGCGGAGTGATGAATCAGATTGTAGTGACTCAGCATCACCCCTTTGGGGGTGGATGTAGATCCAGACGTGTATTGCAAATAGGCCAAAACATCTTTGTCTATCTGAGGGTCTTGCCACTGGTCAGCCAGCGCTACATCTACCTGGGTGGTATCAATCCAGTCCATGGCGTCAAATTCAGGAAACTCTAGGCCGGAGTCGCGGACCAGGTCAATAATGCGCCCTGTACTCAGCACTAAGCTGGCAGTGGCGTCTTTTACAATTTCCCTCAGGCGAGGCAGCGTCCGTTTCATGCGTCCAGCATCGGGGGGCGGCACCGGAATAGCAATTACGCCAGCATACAGGCAACCGCAGAAGGCAGCCACCACTTCCGCACCCTGGGGATAGAGTAGTAAAGCTCGTTCGCCTCTGGCGTGCTGTAGCTGTACCGCAATGGCTTTTGCCTGACGGTCTAGCTCTGCATAGGTATAGCTCAGCCCCTCTCGCTTACCATCCTCTAAAAAACAATAGGCTAGCTGATGAGGTTGATGTTGAGCCCGATGTCGCAACAGCTCCACCAACGTGGAAAAGTGGGTGCCGACATGAGGTAAAGATTGCACCATAACAGCAATATTTAATACTTAAGAATAGTACGTATAAATGACAAGCCTTCGTATGCTGGAGCCCAGCACTAATATTAGTGGTAACCAATTGCTTGCGGCTTGTTGACCCAACAACTTGGATATTGCCCCAGCTGGCGACAGATTTAGTCATGCCAACGGTAATATCCATAAAATTTGATACATGCGTTTTCATGTATGTTGGCATATGCCAATTAAATACTTTTCCACCATCTCGGGAGCTTTACTAAAAAAATAAATAACTAATTCCTTTGTAAAAATCGCTGGATCAATTGTGAGCCGGGGCACCTGACGCTGAGTATCAGACTTGCAGTCCGCTAATAGGCATGGTCACGCGATATCAATTAAATTGACATCGTTGGGCTACTCACTACCACCGTAGTATTACCCAGATTACAGAACTGATTAACCCTTGTCTTTAATCCACAACAGTAGACCAGAAAAGCTATGGCGCAAGAGATGCAACACGGCCTTGAGGGGATGGGGTGGGGATTGGCTCCAGCAGATTGTTATCAAACCTTAGGGCAAACCACATTAGATCTCTGGCTTATTTCTTTAAGACAACCGGTGCAATTAGAACTCTTGTCTGAGGATGAACTGAGGCGATTTAAGCGCTATCGATTTGAAAAGGATCAACGCAAGTTTGCGGTCGCCCGTAGTAGTTTGCGCCGGATTTTATCTAGCTATATCCAGCAAGATCCTGCGGCCCTGAGTTTTAATTATGGTCCCTATGGCAAGCCCTGTTTACGAGATAACGCTGCGCTTCAGTTCAACCTATCTCACTCAGGTGAATATGCGCTGTGTGGTGTGGCTAGAAAGACCCTTGGCGTGGATATTGAACATTTACGCCCCATGGATCGATTAGATGGGTTGATTAGTCGTTGCCTCGCTCCCTGTGAGCAAACGGTTCTGGCCCGTATACCGTCAGAACAACAAAGCGCAACTTTCTTAAAATACTGGACCTGTAAAGAAGCTTATTTGAAAGCTACAGGTCAGGGTATCAGCGAATCGCTAAGCGCTATTGAAGTTATCTTCGACCCTGAACCTCAGTTAAAGGTGTCAGGGACATCCTGGCGATTGCAGATACTTATTCCCTGTGACGATTACACAGCGGCTGTAGTTACCTCACCAGACATTGAGCAAATCAGACTTTGGACATACCAATATAGTTTGGCAATGTAGGGCCAGAAATCGTCCCTGCCAGACGGGCATTATCCCAGTTAACGCCTCGCACAACAGCTCCTGTCAAGTCAGCTCCGCTGAGATTTGCCCCCGTCAGGTTAGCCCCACTTAAATCTGTAAAACAGAGCTTTGCCCCCTGCAGATCAGCTCCTTGCAGATTGGCCTGTCTAAAATCACTTAGCCGCAGGTCTGCTTGCTGCAGCATTGCTCCAGAAAAATTTGCAAAGGTCAAACAGCTGCGTAGAATCAAAGCACGTCTGAGATCGGCTTGCCTGAAATTAATCCAACTTAAGTAAGCTCGCCAGATCATGGCCCCCGACAGCTCAGCCTGTTCTAAATTAGCCTGACTTAAATTTGCCCAGGTAAGATCGGCATAGTTCAAACAAACTTGCTTCAAATCGGCCTCTGGCAGCTGAACCTCTCGCAGGTCTGCCCGTTCAAACTGACGCTGGCCAATACTGTATCGCTTAATTAACTGAGATGCTTCCACAAATGGTGCCTCAACCGCTGGTGAAGAATCGAATAGATTTACTCTGACTGAAAAATATCTCCAACAGCATCGGGTCCTAGAACACCGTTAGATTCAATCCTTTGTAAACTTGTATGAATGTGAACTAATGTAACAAAGATGTGTACCCGCTTGCAAGGTAAGCTTTGTCGTCTCTGTTTATGGTTCGGCTGCAATGTTGGCCAGGGTCATGGGTAACCTGGTATCTGTTTGAGCAGTGGTATTACTCATTCTTTGGAGGGTTGCAAGGGTTCTTGAAGAAAACGCCAGGGAGTGGTACCAATCCGTGCTAACAATAGCGGAAACATTGGAGGTTACTGAAATAAGCTATGGGAAAGCAGTGGTTATGGGGCTCACTTTTAGGATTAGCCATCGTCCTTCCAGGACAATCAGTGCTGGCTCAGACTGAGGCACAAGCAACGCAGGCTGCCCCCGAAGATGAATACACCAAAGTCATGAATTTGGGCTATGCCTATGCTGGTGACTTTGACTATCAGACCGCGCTGATTAACTTTCGTCGGGCATTGGAAGAACGTCCTGATGATGTGTATGCGTTGAATGCGATCGCAAATATGGAGTTCTATATCGAACGCGATCGTGTGGCTGCTCTCCAGGCCCAGGTAAATAGTCTTGAAGAGCGGCTGAATACCGCTGCTGCTGCTAAAGACTGGGTCTGTGTCACCACCACTGTGGATGAACTTATTCCCTTTGCCGAGGGCTTAGAAAAAGAGCGGCTCACCGGCTACCGTACTCAGCTAATCGGTGTCCTTGAATCCCGTACAGATATCGAATTTTGGTCTACAGTTTGCAGTCCTGACCAGCCATTGATTTAGAGATTTTGACTTAAATGTGTTGACATAGGGGCGTAGCATACTGCGCCCCTGCGGTTTATTTAACCAACTGCCCATCTGGCGTCAATGTTTTACCCGTGATTGCAGCCTCCACCAGCTGCTTTGGCGGATCAATGTATCGGCCATCCAACTTGACACGAAAATCGTAATGTTCTCCTGAGCCCAGACCGCTGTTACCCGTCAGGGCAATCACCTCGCCGCTGGTAAAGGTGCCTGAGCGACATTCGTTCTCCAACAGGTGGAGTGATTGAAACACCAATTGCGGATACGACTCTGTAGTTTGATCCGCTACCCAGCCGCCACCGTCTACATCCCACCAGCAGTCCACCGTTACCTCGTCATCAGTTACACCGACGGCATAGACTGGCGTACCTGAGGGAGTGGCCAGATCGACCCCATTGTGGGGCACGTTAGTTGCCCCTGTAACTGGATGTACAGGTCGGATGCGCATGTGGTCCGTTACCTCGTAGCCTGCCACCGTATCACCGGTGGTGAGGGTGATGGCCTGGTCTACATCAATGGTTGCCTGTTTGGTTTGGGGGCCGGACAGACGCATATCTAGTACGTACAAAATTGGGAATAAAATTAACGATGCACTGGCTGCCGTCAGGACCACTTTTGGGATTCTGCTAAACAGCGATCGCAGTCCGCTAACTTGACGGGATTTAATTGCTGGTTTCGCTGTATTTGCCGATGGACTATCGTCTCCCACAGCATCCAAGGGCCAGGCCGTCACAGCCCGAGCTGTAGAGCCATTCTGGGTAAACCCACCGGGCTCATTCTGAAAAAGAGGCCCCTCATCCTGGAGCGGCGGTCCCACTTCATCCGCCACCACAACCGCCAGTTCTCCGTTACCTAATTTCTCAAGCAGTTCCGAAATGCTGCCACAGCCCACTGCCTGGGCCGCTGCCTTCGACCCATGCCAGGCCCGTGATGAAACTGTGACTGTGCATCGGCGCTTGGTAGGGATTGCTGTTTGCGACTGATTCGTGTCATTCACAGGCAGTCAGGCGTGAGTTTTATGCACCTTATCCTACTGGAATCCTGCCAGAAGACAAGGGTGTGTTGACGGGGGGAGTGCCATCCCACAGCTAAGACCCGCAACAACCCACCTGCACGGTATAGAATAAGGCCGTCCTGCATCAGCCCTCGCCGTGAAATCCACCGCAGATATCCAGGCCTTGATCCGTGAGATACCTGATTTCCCCAAACCCGGCATCCTATTTCGCGATATTACGACCTTGCTACAAAATCCCGATGGATTAAAAGCCAGCATTGACCTGATGGCAGAACAAGTAGCGGCCTATCAGCCAGACTGTATCGTCGGTATCGAGTCCCGAGGCTTTATCTTTGGCATGCCCCTAGCCTACCAACTAGGGCTTAGCTTTATTCCCGTGCGCAAGCCGGGCAAACTACCGGCTGCCGTTCACCAAGTGTCCTATGACCTGGAATATGGCCAAGATAGCCTGGAAGTGCACCAAGATGCCCTGAGCAACGGCCATCGTCCCCTTATCGTTGATGATCTGCTGGCCACCGGGGGGACTGCTGCCGCCGCCGCTCAGCTAATTCAACAGACGGGGGCCACCATTGTCGGCTTTAGCTTTGTGATTGAACTAAGCGACTTAAACGGTCGTCAAAAGTTACCGGACGGCATTCCTATTAACACCCTAATATCATATTGACATCCCCTTGATGGTTGTAAGGGCTTAGCATACTGCGGCTCAACAACTCCGGTATTGTCCGTTGATTGCCTCCAACTGTTTTTCTAACTATGACAGCAGAGCCTACCACCCCCTCATCCCGTTCTCCTCTGCAGACAGTGCAGATGATCTTAACCAGCGAGACTACGCTGTATGTGCTCAAACGCATCTTGCAGGCATTGCTGACGCTACTTTTGGCTTCGGTCTTTAGTTTCTTTATTATCCAGCTGGCTCCTGGAGATTTTCTTGATGCGGCTCGCCAAAACCCCCAGGTATCACCTGAAACTATCCAACAGTTTGAAGAACAGTTTGGCCTTAATAAACCTATCTGGCAACAATATTTTCAGTGGCTTTACCAGGTAATCTTCAAGTTCAACTTTGGGGAGAGTTTTGCCTACCAGCGTCCGGCGGTGGAGGTGCTGGCAGAACGGATTCCTAATACGGTATTGCTGTCCTTCGCTTCAATTTTGGTTACCTGGGCGATCGCAATTCCCCTGGGCATTATCGGAGCCATCAACCACAACAAAGTAGCCGACCGTGTGCTGCGGGTGCTGAGCTACATTGGTCAGGGGTTTCCTGCTTTAATTACAGGGCTGTTGTTGTTGTTCTTTGCCCAGTTAACGGCTCCCCTATTCCCGGTGGGAGGACGCACCAGTATTAACCATGACGATCTAACCTGGCTAGGCAAAGTGTTGGACGTGGGCTGGCACATGATTTTACCCACCTTAGCCTTGAGTATTACCAGCTTTGCCGGGTTGCAGCGTCTGATGCGGGGGCAGATGCTGGATGTGCTGCGTCAGGACTACATTCGCACCGCCCGTGCTAAGGGACTACCGGAAAATCGAGTAATCTACACCCACGCTCTGCGCAATGCCATTAATCCCTTAATTACGCTATTGGGGTTTGAATTTGCCAGTCTCCTTAGTGGGGCCTTTATTACAGAATACTTCTTTGGCTGGCCAGGGTTGGGCCGATTGACATTGCAGGCGGTGCAGTCCCAGGATCTGTATCTGATTATGGCCAGTTTGATGATGGGAGCCACAATGCTGATCATTGGTAACCTGTTGGCGGATCTGGCCCTATCCTTTGTGGATCCACGCATTAAGCTCTCAAAAATGAACTAGCCCTATGCCACAGTTTCGGTCCTACAGCGGTCTATTGGTGGGGTTTATTGTCTTTGGCATTGTGGTTTGGTTGGCCAACCGTGTCCATGGTGAATTAAACGACCCAGGGTTTGCCCAAACGGTTTTGATCGCAGTGTCTGGCTGGGCTGGCGGCTGGTTGATTGGCTTTTTAGTGGCTCCCAACACCAGCAATGAGCTAAAGAATCTTTCCCAGGCCACATCTACGATTACCGCCTTTGTCGCCGGGTTTATCATGGCCAAAATAGAACCGTCATTTACTCCCCTCTTTGCCGATGGGCGGTTAATGAACGAGCCCATTTATGGAATCCGCGTGTTGATCTTTATCATTTGCTTTGTGGTGGCCGCCATTAACATGTATGTATTCCGCGAATTCAACGGGCGATATTAAGAAATCCTATGTATGCCGTCGT
>JBCCJR010000143.1:0-11545 GCA_039045805.1 Cyanobacteria bacterium P01_C01_bin.118 | reverse complement strand
TTCGTGGGCCCAATCCCAGACCTGCTAGAACTTTTTACTAATTTCTCTAGTTCAAAGGTAAGAACAACTGAGCTGTCCTACGATTGCGTTTACTTTAATGACAGATCAAACAAAGTCCGCAGTTTCTGCCGATAGAAACTTTTAGGCGATTTGCTAGACACGGGTTCTAAATACTTGTTGAGTACATCAATAACGCCTTCTTTAGTAATTGGTTTACTAAAGAATCCAGAGGCACCAACAATTCTGGCTCGTACTCGGTCGATGATGCCATCATTGCTGGTCACAATGATAATGGGCGTTTTCTTAAACGTAGGAGTGCGATGGATCTGAGAGCACATTTCATATCCATTGGTAAACGGCATCACCAGGTCCAGAAAAATGAGCTGAGGCTTGAGTTCTAAAAGCATTGGCAACGCCTTTAGCGGTTCACGGATACTGCCATAGCCATAGCCAGCCCCTTTGATAATTGCTGCCATCGCTTCGCTATCAGCAGGGCTATCGTCTACATAAGCAATCATGGCTTGATGGGATACGGGGGAATCTAGAGAACTATCACTCAGCTCTGTCTTAGCAGTTGTTTCTGGAGGGGAGGCATGACAATTGGGAAACAGTAAGGGATTCGGCTGAGTTGGTGCATGGTCAGAGGACGTGGCTATGTCAACAGGTTCTGTCAGCGCCTTGATTTTGCTTAAAAGGCTGGTGCGATCTACTGGTTTAAGTTCGCAGGCATTACATCCAGATGCCAAGACTTTGTTCCATTCTTCGTCTGAGCTGTCAGGTCCCGTCAGCGCAATCACAGGTATATGATTAGTCACCGTAGACTTTTTGAGGATTTTTATCGCTTGCCAGCCATCGATAATGGGTAACTGGGTATCAATTAAGATCAAATTTGGTGATTTAGTGACGGCCAATAAGAGCCCTTGGTCTCCTCCCTCAGTTGCGAGAGTAACGTTATAGCCACACTGAGTAAGCCATGGCTGGAGTGTGCTAACAACTGATTCATCGGTTTCTATTAAGAGGATTTTCTTAATCATGGGAAGATAACCAAATGCTTATAAATGTGTGAACTGAGCGCCATCTCAGTGGGTGAGGCTTTCAGTGTCAACAATTTCAAAAATGGTTTGCTGTTAACCAACAACAAACTATAGTCACTTAACCGTAATGCCAGAAGACTCTGTTATTTTGATAGGCTAATTTTTTCTATTCTGGAAGTAGATTTAAAAGTGCAATGCATAAATGGCATACTCCTATCGCTTTAGAAGCATCATCGTTTTACCTTATTTGGCTATGAAGCTGTATGCGATCGCAAAACCCTTCAGTTAGGCCATGCATTCAGCCATTTGCCGTAAATGTTGTTAAAAAATTCGGTATATCCACCATGTCCGTTGCCCAATTATGCGCTAATAAATTTTCTTTTAAGAGAGCGATTGACGCAACATATCAGAACTTTACTGTTGAGGGACTTTCTCTGATTTTTGATTTGGAACTGTCCATTTTTCCTGAGATGGATATCAAAACTAGAATAGTGAATATGGGCTGTCAGCAAGTGGCTAAACCCTTTATTCAGAAGGGTTTATGTGATGTCTTGTATTCAGGACAAAAAGTATCCTGATTGAAAATGATTGAATAAAAGGCAGCTTTCTTTTCTTGAGTCCTCTAATTTTCCTGTAACTCTTTAGCAAACTTTTCCAATTCTTTCGCAATATCAGTCCAGGCCTGATCGCGCTCACCGGTATTTTCAGCAAAGGTAATAATCGCCTTGTTGTCTCGGGGTAATGCCTGCAAGCCTTTGAGGACAGGCTCACTAGTCCATGGGCAGGGACGAATAATTACGGGGACCACACGCATGCCCTCGTCTTTACGTCGCTGAAGTAGTTTGGGTACTTCCTTATCGTTGATAAAGCGAGATGCTAGGAAGTTTTTGCTGACAAGCAATATGGCCAAATCGCACTCGTTCATAGCGGTTTGAATTGCTTCATTCCACTCAGCACCAGGTTCAATACGGCGATCTTGCCAGGCGTCGATCATCCCGTTGCGTTCCATAATGGCCAGCATGGTGACTAGATCATCTTTAAAGGCTTCGTCTTTGTGGGAGTAGCTAATAAAGACTTTGAGAGGACGTTTTTCTGGCTGCATTTCTTCCTTTGGTAAATGGCTTAAGGTTTGTTTCCATTGCTTTTGGAGAGATTCGCGCAGTGGCCTAAAACTAGCATGATTTAAGGGGATAGCATACAGATTTAGGACTAAGTTAAAGAGGTTGACCGGATAGTGAGTCGCATCAGAAAAGTCGCCAGGCTTGTAACCTTTCAGATCGTGCTGTTCAGCTGGATTTCTACTTTCTAATCTGATGGCTAGTAAACGATGTTTTCCCTTAGCTAATCTACGTTTAATGAGTTTGACATCGGTCGCAAATGCCGATGTTGGAGCTTGATATAACGTTCGATAGTCTGATGTATCGAGCATTAGAACATAGTCATCTTCTCGGGCTTGAGCAATATCTGTGATTATGTAAACTCCAGCATCTTGTAAGTCATGAGTCAGCTTTTGGGCATAGCTGCCCTGGCCTGGAGCGTGGCTCAGATAGCAGCGAGGGGTGGCCCAGTCTCGTCGATAGCCTTTGACACGAGATAAGTGCTGCTCATAGGTACTTCGTAGCTTAGCAGTTGCTTCCTCTCGCCTGAGCCAGTCAGAGGCGTCTGTGCCGATATCAGTTTGCTCAAGGTTAGGGAGATTAACTTTAACGCCACATTCTGCACAAAAGGCAAAGTTTTTGTTATCTCGTAATCGGGCAATAACAGTAGCTCGCTCCAGTGGATGACCGTTCTCACAGACGACAGGTGGGAAACGGGTTACTTGTACATCTCGCTGATATAGGAAACGTTCGAATAGCTCCTGAAACTGCTCTCGCCCCTTGGCAAGCATCTGATCGCTGTAATACAGCACCAGCTCTATTTCACCTTCGCGATCTTCGATCATGCGAAAGCCACAAATTTCGTTTTTACTCGTGGCGTATTGAGCTTGCTTTTGCCAGTGATTGATGCGAATGAAGGATGGCGTGTAGCCAAGTAGGACTACTAATGTGGAATAGAGGTTTTCTACTCGCCCCCGGACGATATAGGACACATCATCGGTAGCTGCGAAGTCATCTTCCAGTGGGCGTTTTTGCTTGATGAGGCCGGGAAAAATGAGTAGGTTATCGTTATCCAGGGTTTCTCGGAAGCAGATATTGTGCTCTAGAAAGCGTAAGATTGCAGCATCGAATAAAATCTGCTGCTCGGATGTTTCTAACCCTTCTAGCTCATCAAATGAATACACCCCTTGCAAGAGTTCCCGCTCGTTAACCGCTCCCAGTTCGCGTGGATGTTTGTCTGCTTGCAGCACAATAGATGATGCAAGGTCTACCAATAGGTCAGGTGTTAATAGGATATGAGTATCGCCCTCAGAACTTTTGAGGATAGTGACATAGCCGTGGGTTTCTAGATGTCCGACAGCTGTCATCATTTCGGCATCATTGAATTCCCAATCTGAGTCAGTTTCTTGTAACTGCCGACGTAACTCTGCTGGTTGAACCAATACACCTTTTCGATCTGTTTTTTCTTTAAGAGCTAAGACATAATCTTTAATACGTTTGAAGGTGACTGTTGTGACCGTGGTAGTCATTTCGTCCCAGGGAATCTGGGATTTTAGTTGCTCAATAAGTTGCTCTAAACCTTCTCCACTTTTAGCGCTTGTGCTAATGTAGCCACCGGTAATGCCACATTGTTGACAAAACTGTTCTAAGTAGTCTTGAGAGACTGTTGATCCCCCTCGATCCATGCGGGCACCGACTAATACGCTTGGAGGAAGTTGTTCTTTCCCTTTGAGCTGCTCTAACCAGAACTGTGCCCCTTTAAGAGGATCTTGACGATTGGTAGGATCGAATAGAACTAGAGAAGCATCAACATTATCGAGAAAGATAGAATGGATAGAACGGTAAATGTGCTGCCCTGCCAAATCCCATAATATTGCTTCACATTCAGTACCATCATCTCGAGTCTTGCAGAGCTCCTCAATGAGCCAAAACTGTTGTCCGTGGGTAGAGGTATGTTCTTTGAAAGTATTATGAGCTATTCGCCAACCTAGACCTGTTTTCCCAACTCCCGAATCACCTACTAAAACAACTTTGGCTGTAGTGTAGCGAATAGAATCGTTAACACTTAGGTGATTTAGGCTGTCCTCACTAATTTTCCAGATCCGGATGCCAGTATCTTCTTCACAAAATGTTGCGAGCACTGGTAGTTTAGGATGAAAAGCACAGATAGAAGATACGTAAGGACAGTTAGACTCTTGTAGAGTTGCTACACAGTTCCATGTCTCACGACTCCACAAACGGATATCATTTCGTCCTTTAGAAACTAACCATTTACCGTCATCAGACAATACGGCACAATTCACCGCTCCAGCATGGCCTTCTAGAATTTGTAAGATTTTACCACTGTAAAAATCCCATAGACGAATTGTTCCATCACCTGATGCAGAGACAAGACTCTGTCCATTAGATGTCCATTCTATAGTGTGAACGCTGTCTGTATGCCCTGCTAAGGAGCCAAAATCCATATCCTCAGAGATTTCCCATAGACGAATTGTTTTATCCTCTGAAGCTGAAGCGAGAACCTTGCCATCAGGTGACCATGCTACACCGTAAACTTCTCTTGTATGTTTATTGAATACTTTTAGAGATTTACCACTAGCGGTATCCCATAAGAAAATATTTGTATCATAAGACGATGAGGCAAGAACCTTGCCATCGGGTGACCACGCCACACTGATAACAACATCGGCATGTCCTTTTAATATTTGTAGATACTTTCCAGTCGCAACATGCCATAGGCGAATAGTATTATCTGACGAAGCTGAAGCAAGGCGACGTCCATCCGGTGACCAAGCTACACTATTAACTAGATTTGTATGCCCTTTCAAGATGGTCCTACATTCGCTGTTTGACACATTCCAGATGCAAATTGTGTTGTCACCAGATGGTGATGCTAAAAACCTTCCGTCTGGCGACCAAGAAATGTTACCAATCCAGTCTGTATGACCTCTCAAAATACGCTTCAGAGTCAGACCTGGCACGGGACTTTCACCTACACTCACACCATCGGCAGGTTCAGGATTGTAATCAGGCAGCTCAGGAAAGAAGTCAGACTGGGGCATAGCTGAGAACAGGCGGCAATTTTCTCTTTGTTATAGCCTTTGTTTTTGCAAACAATCAGATTCCTTTCGTTTTCTCAACGTTCCGTCTCAAAACACATTTACACCTCACAAAATTTCTGCCTATAAAAAAAGCGGGTGAAGCTCCTCAGAGCCTCACCCGCTTTTTTAAGACGTCCGTAACCTTACTCGTCGTCGTCCTCATCCTCATCATCCTGAGGATACTCGAAGCTATTGGACCGATTAGTCAATACTGACTTACCAAGACTCAATGCACGCTGAGCCTGTAATTCTGCTTTACGCTTCCAAACAGCGCGGTGCATGTTGCGCTTAGACTTGGAGCGTTTCTTCTTAGGAACCGCCATGGACCTGCTGGAAAATTAGACAACCTATTGATAATAGACGAAAGTTGTGTCTGCAGCACAGGTATTTGGCAAATCAGCTAAACCTTGTCTAAGCTTTTCTGCTTCTCAAAATTTGGATAGCAATTCAAAACCCCCAGTATTGGGGGTTTGGGGCCTAGAAAACTATTGCGTTCATCTGTAGAACCCCGTTAACTCAGACAACGTGAGCATAGGAAAACACCGCAGCTGAGCACAGCCAAGCCTACAACTCAATACTCGTCGAAGACGCCTCTAACAACGTCTCCGCACCACGAAAATACGACGCCCAGTACTCAGTCACCGGCTGCTGACTCCACTCCTGCCGAGTCACCTTTAAAGCCAACACCGGCACCGCAATCCCGTCAGTGTTCTCCGCCGTCACATTGATCACCACTTCCGTGATCAACAGATCCTGATCAAAACTACGCTGCGCCCCAGCCCGTGCCGCCTGATTAGCCCGACGCACCAAACTGCGATAGGGTTCGCCATCTTCCAACGTCAAAAATAAATTTAACCGGGACGTATAAGCATGGGCCGCCTTCGGCATAATCAACGCCTCAGTTAGCCACAGCGCACTCGATGTTCCCAGCAATAGAGCCAAACCAATGGGCGCAAATGAGGCACCGAGACGTCGTGTGAGGGGACGCTTGCGTCGCCGTCTGGAATAGGGCCGATAGGGAGATGTCGTGGGCATACAAATGCTAAAGAATAACGCCGTACGGATAGCACTTTAATATAAACCGCTGGGCTGTGGTTTAAGAAAACCTCCAGGATGGGGTCTAATCAACTATCGTCAAACTTTCCCAAATTTTGACTGTTAATGATCAATTGCGGGAAATTGCCCTAGCCAAAATTTTCACTGGTCAGGGTACTCATTCTGGCCTAGAACACTTAAAGTGTGGTTGAAATTAGTCGGTGATACTACCTAAATCAATCGAGGCCGGGCAAATAAGCTATGCAGCGATTTATAAGTTCATACCGGAAACAAGCGCAAATTGCGCAAATTGCAGTACCATATGGCGCTGAATGCGTTTGTTCCCCTCAACGTCCAATCTGTACTTGGTAACTTCTGATGTCGACTTGCTGGGCAATTATTATTGGAATCAATCAGTATCAGGGCTTCCAGCCGCTGATGCAGGCTCAAAATGATGCGGTAGGTATTCGAAAATATCTGATCGAGGAAGCTGGCTTTGCGCCGGATAACTGCATCCTGTTGAGTGATTTGTCCACATCGACTGAGCATGAAGCCGTTTACCCAGACCGATTGGCGATTAATGATTGGTTGGAAACCGTTTGCCAGGGACGGGTGCAAAGTGATGACACGCTGTGGTTTTACTTTAGTGGCTACGGTGCCCAGGCTGATAATAAGGATTATTTGATGCCTGTGGATGGTGATCCGGCCCAAGTAAAACAAACGGGGATTGCTCTGGAGGAGGTGGTTAGACATCTCCAACAGTCGCCAACGAAGAACACCATGATGGTGTTGGATATGAACCGTAGCCAGAGTGCTCTAGCGGGTCAGGCGATTGGTGAACAGGTGGTCAAACTGGCGAAAAAGGCGCGTATTCCCCTAATTCTGTCTTGTCAGCCCAATGAGTTTTCCCATGAAACCCTGGCAGTGCGTCATGGGTTGTTTACGGCGGCGCTATTGGAAGGACTGCGCTACGACGGCTGTGCCACCCTCAGTCACCTGGAACGCTACCTATTGGAACGGCTGCCTGAACTGTGTGAGCACCACTGGCGACCCATTCAGAATCCGGTGGTGGAGCTGCCGGAAGAGCAAAAGTTTCGGTTGCTTTGGCATCAGCGGGACACCGTGGCTCCAGAAACAGTAGTGCCAGACGCTGTTGCTGATGAATCTGCAGGGTTGGTGGACGAAGCGGCGATGATCCCTGATGGTCCAGATCCCTATGTGGAGGATTTTGTCCCAGACGAAGAATCGCTGCTGCCGGAAGGTCTGGACAATGATTTTGAGATGGAAGAGCTGATTCCAGATCCAGATCTAGAACCCATTGAAGAATTCATCTTGGAGGATGAGCTGCCGGAAGAACCCCAGCGAGAGCCCTTTGACCTGGAGCCGTTGGAAAGCGAAGTGGATGATCCCGATGCGTACGGTACTACGCTGACGGAGGATTTACCGGATGTAGAACCCAAAAAAGGCAATGTAAATGGCTGTCTTGGCGCACTGGCTGCCTTAATTGCGCTGCTGTTGTTGGGGGCTGTTTTATTCCGTAATCAGCCGGTGGTGAAAAATGCGTTGAATCAGCTGCCACCTGGTTGGTTGGCTAGTCTGGGATTGGACACTGATAGTACGATTGATGATCCTACTACTCCGGATGGTGTCGATGGGGAGCCCGTTGTGGAGCCGCCGGTCGATCAGCCGGAGACCGATGGCGAGGTTACGGCTGAAGCGCCCGAGGCTGATGGGACAGTGGATAATCCTGATGATCCGGATGCTGAAACTCCCGATAATCCCGACGCTGAAACACCGGACGACCCCGATGCTGAAACACCAGACGATCCGGATGCTGAGACGGGCGAGGCAGAGCTAGATGTGGATCTTGACGAGCTGGGCCTAGACGTGGATGAACCGGGTGAAGGGCCTGAGGAGACTCCTGATAATCCTGATGCTGGGCCAGTGGCGGCCGCGGGTAATACGGTGGGCGGCTCCTCTGGGGAGGATACAGCAGCACTGTTAGAGGAGGCTCGACGAACATTGCGGCCTAGTCAGGCATCTCGGTTTGCTAGCGCGATCGCAACCGCCCGCAAAATTCCCCCCGGTGATCCCAACTATAATCAGGCCCAGGCCGATATTCAACGTTGGAGCCGCGTCATTCTTGATTTGGCTGAGGGCCGCGCCGCAGAAAGTGAGCTAGACGCCGCCATCAATGCTGCCAAGTTAATTCCCCGCGAGCCTGCCGATGTCTATCAAGCAGCCCAGGAGCGCATTAGCTTTTGGGAGGCTCGCGCCCAAACCCGTGCTCTAATTCGTGAGGCCCAGGCCATTCCCCGCACAGGTCAAGCCAGCACCTACCAAAAGGGGATTTTGAAATTGCAGGAAGTGCCTGCAGATCAGCCCATTGAGTATGGCGATGCCCAACGTCTAATTGGCGAATGGACTGGCAAAATGCTTGGCATTGCTCAGGCCCGAGCCGCCCAGGGGCGTTACGACAGTGCTATCGAAGCGGCTGCCTTGATTCCCCGAGATACCCCTAACTATGACCAGGCCCAAGCTGAAATCAAACGTTGGCAAGGTCAATAGTTATTAATTCAATTTAAAGGGCTAGGTGTATACACAAGTTCTGAAAACTAGCGTTCACGGTTGTCTACCCTCCACTAATCCGCCAATACCTGTTGAGCATTTCCTAGAATATCCACGATGGCCTGGAGTTTGGATTCAATTTTCTGTTTTTGCTTGATCAGCTGATTAAGCCGTCGATAGCGGGCGATGGCCATGCTCAACACCGGCACCTGCTCCGGTGGACATGGCTCCGCTTGAATTTGGCCACTGCTGTCTAGCTGACACAGATAGTAATGGCTAGAAGTAGTCTGGGTTTCTGTCGGGTGATGGAGCTGGGGGGCAACAGCATGCTCGGTAACTGTCTGCTGCTCCACTATGGAGTTTTCCAACGCTGACAGATAGTTCATCAAATCATTGGCATCGCCATGGCGAAAGAGGGCAACATCTATTTCGCCCTGTTGGGGGATGGTGGTGGCGGAGACCTCAACACCAACACCGTTATGCTCAGCACCGGCAGTTTTAGCCGCATCATAGTTCACCATTGTTGGAGTGATTTGTTTGACTGCCGCATTCAAACTCGCTTCAGACGCCAGCCACCCCGATACCACCGGTCCCTCTGCATAGACCTGATGAATATTTTGGGCAAGCTGACGTAGCTGCACCTGGTACTTTTGAACCTGTTTATAGATGTCCGCCAGGGCATTTAGGGCAATAGCCGGATTGACTTCATAACGAAGGCTACTGGCTTCGCTATCGTTAGTTATGGGGAGTTGGGGGACTTTAGAAGTAGACATTACATGTGCTACCAAACCGCCGTGGAATTAATCAATAAAATGTGTGTTTGACTAAACCCTGATGCTGGCAGCCAAGTATCGCAGAGGTGAGTCATACGTTACCCTGGCAGCCATCAATAATAGTAAAACAACTGAGAGAGGGCTGTTTCAAAGTCAGAACGCTTAACACAATCTTTGAAAAGATAAGTGTTTTATCAAACCGGTTAGCGTTCTTATTACATAAAGCCTCATCAATAAAGCCCAATCTTCAGGATGCGATTAGTTGGTTAAGAACTTCTAACCCTTGGAGTACGCTCAAATCTGGCAAAGCAGACGCCCTACATACAGTGTTAAGTATACTCTGGCTATTTAGAAGTGCCACTATTTAGTAGCGCTCCAGGGAGTCTGAACAAACCTTGCTGACAGGAGAATGTTTTTGGAGCCGTGATCTATAATCTCCTACAGCACAGAGTATTAAAAGTCCCTAAAGTGCTGTCTGTGCCACTGAAATAATTATTACTCAGCTGTGGGCAACTTTTTAGATACGTGTCAGCATAGGGCTAACGTCTTTAGCAACGGCTAAATTCGTTATCCGTGCCTTTTTGTAAAATCGTCACCCCAGACGGTATCTATCTATCGTTGTTTTGGGGCATTTACTTATGCGGTTACCTCCATCTGTCCGATACCTGCCATCTCGGTTGACATTTGCTTCAAACCCATGGCTTTGGCTGGGGTTATTGTTGACGGGAATTGTCGGTCTCGCTGCCTGGGAATATCGACAAAATCCTGGACAACTTCCCTGGCAAGTTAGCTCAAAGTCATCGAGACCGGCGGCAGATGTGACCTCATCAGCGGTGACCCGTGAGTCCCTCTCCGCTGATGAAGAAGCCATTGCTGCTGAATTGGATAATGTGGAATTGCTGCTGGCTCAGTTAGATTCTGATGTGACGGCTCTAACCACCGGTGGTGAAGAAAGTGCAGCGGCCTCTCTAAATGCTACAGCTGACAATGTAGATGGCTCATCTAACGAGTCAAATGTAGACCGCTTAAACCGCTACGTTGATGAATATCGCTTTCCAGGTACCGGAGCCAGGGATGCAGATGTACAAGCTATTATCCCGGTTCAAAAACCTCGGGATTCGGTATTGACGTTCCAGCAAACCCCTGACAATGGACAGACGGTCAGCGTCCTGGAAGATGCCCTAGCCAGACTTGAACTCACCAGCCGATCGGACAATCCTACCGTCAGCTCGGAAACTACTGCTGAATCGGCTCCCTCCGGTGCTGCCGCAGATGCGACTGACGATACAAATGATGCGGCTGCTAGTGCTCCGACAACATTTTCCTTTGGTCAACTTGATCAGTCCGAGGTAGTCCCTGGTAGTTTAGATGGCCTCAATCAGTCATTTATTCGCACTACTCCCAACATGTCTCCCCCGCCAGGGACAACGGGCTATGTACCCCCTGCATCACTGTCGGATTTTAATCGCCTTAATCAGCCGTCAGCAGACAGTCCGTTTGGCACTCAGCCTTCCCCAGGAGCATTTGGTAACACTGCACCGGCGCTGCCCGGTGGTACTCAAGTGTTGCCACCTACCGTAAGAAATAACCCGGCCACACTGGAAACCCCTGCATTTGATAATTCCTCCCAGAACAATCAAAATCAACCTCGTAACGCGTGGGAAAATTTTTGGGATTAGGTCGTTTACCTGGGAGTAGTCAAGGAGCAAGCGATTGATAAATTTCAAAAATATTTAGGCTGAAGAGATGCTCCATAAAAGGCCCTACCATCCAAAAGTGGAACTTAATTGATTTTGCTTGCTAAGGAACTACGAATGGCAAAACAAAAGGGTAAGAAGACGAACCAGGCAACCAATCGCGTGGTTTATTCAGAGTTTGGGCAAAATCCAGCCATGGAACGGGCTGTGCCAGATCTTCCTCCAGCGGAACAAGATTTG
>JBCCJR010000142.1:0-11577 GCA_039045805.1 Cyanobacteria bacterium P01_C01_bin.118 | reverse complement strand
GCTGGGTGGCGATAGCATCAATGTCTCGGGTCAAGTCAGCGCGACAGTAGGCACTGGCTGATGTGGTGGGAATCAAGACAGCAAAAGCGGTAATTAGGGTGGCCCAAGGTTTGATGGAATGCATGGGTGCGCGTGATGAAACTTGGTATCTAGCCGAACGGAGCTATTAAAACACAGTGTTTTGTAGAGACACATGGGGAGTAGTCAGTTCTAGAAGCCGTAACGCACCGCGCCCCTGTAGGGTGGGCACGGCCCACCATTCAACCGATTGGGCCTAAATTCAGTACCCATCAAGGGAGACGAATTGTTCTACGGGTTCATTCCCGACCATAATCTTCTAATGGCATCGCGGCAAAATGTTCTTGGAGGGTGCGATAAAAAAACGGAGGCGTCTGCCAATAAACTGAAACAGCAGGCTTGGGAAAGTCTCCTATGGAAAAGCTAAAGCGTTCTCACCCATGCTCGCAATTCCCGATCAGCCCTCATCTCACTCTCTCGGGCCATGGCTAAAAACTCATATAGTTTCACCTTTGCTACCTGGGGAAATGTGGGACTTTTCTCCACCTCCTCGTAAGCAGAGTCTTGTAGTTGGTAAACCCTCCAAATCTCCCCGTTATACCGCCAAAACTCGGGTACTCCCATCGCTGCATACAACTGCAGCTTATCAATATCCGTATGAGTAATATCCACCTCCACAATTAAATCCGGTGGCGGATCTTTCTCTAGATCTACATCCCGCCCTGCTACCAATGGTTGATTCTGAATGTAATAAGCCGCATCGGGTTCACCGGATCGCTCTAACGCCTGCCGATCCAGTGTTGTTGAGCCCATAGTCTTGAGCTCCATACCCAGCTCTGACACCAAAATGTAAATAAATCGACCAATCAACCAAGCCGAAAACTCATGAATCTCAAGCGGCATCGTAATCTCTAAGGTTCCCTCTGTATAGGTCAACCGCGTATTGCGATCCGGACTCAGTGACTGCCGCATCGTTAAGAAACTCTGCCAGGTAATCGAATGGAACACCACTCGCTGCTCACCCACCGGTTTCGGTACAGGTTGCTTAACTAAAGGAACTGCACTAACCATAATGGGACGTGCCTACAGAACTAGCATTATTCTAAAGGGCGGCCTTGGAGAATGTGCATACAACTTTTATAAGTCCCATAACTTCAGAAATGCTTACAATTAGAGGCAATCACCTAAAACCATTTGCTCTTACTAACCTGTGGTTGACCAGCGATTTATTGACTATTGGCAACAGCGACAGCAGCAGCAATCGGCTCAGATTGAGGTGCTAAGACATCGGGCATGGCAGGATGTGCGGCAGATTGCTCAAATTCTTAGACAAGATTTTGAGGTGACAGGAGTCTTTGTCTATGGCTCTTTGTTAAAAGAACGTTTTACAGCTGATTCTGATATTGATATTGCCTTAGCGGGGCTGGCAAAGGATAGATTTTATGAAGCAGTGGCAGCGGTTAATGACGTGTGCGATCGCTGGGTGGATCTAAAACCGATAGAATCATTAGAGCCTTACTTTTGGCAACGTATTCAATCCCAGGGAATTTGGGTAGATGAGGCCACTGAGTTCGATCAACTTGAAGGAACTAGCGGCGGACATTGAGTTCGAGCTAGACCGTTTACGACAGCTAGAAACGTCAATTCTATACGTACAGCAAGAGATTGAACGGGATCCAGGCCATGCGGAGCTGTTCTATGAAAATTTAGCCCTAAAGTTACACAGTTTTTACACCGGCTGCGAACGTATCTTTAGTCTAGTGGCCACTGAATTAAATGGTGGATTGCCCTCTGGTTCAGACTGGCATAAGCGTCTACTAGACCGCATGAGTAGTGAACGTGATGGTCGAATAGCCGTCGTCAAACCATCAACAGCAAGGCGATTAAAGGAAACCCTAGGATTTCGCCATGTGGTTAGAAGTATATATGGGTTCGAATTAGACTCAGAACGAATTCAACGATTAATTGAAAACTATCCCACCCTGTGGGCAGACACTGAGGCTGATGTTACTGAATTTATAGCCTGGTTGCGGGACTTAGCAAAAACTGTTCAAGATTAGTCGAGCCAGGCGTTATTGCTAAAACTGACGACGAGTAAAAATATTCCCGGCAATCACCAACAGCAATGCCGTATAAATCACCCCGTACAAAGCATTCATCGCCAATACCCCCGGCTCTGGCAACAAACCTGCTCCATAAACCGCTTCGTTTTTTAAATTGAGCCTTTCCAAATCGGGTAGGACTAAATACATCGCTTCTACTGCTCTTTGAAAGCCTTCTGACTCGGCCAGCTGTCCTAGTTTGAGCAGGTCCTTGCTGAGATGACCCACCAGATAGGTTCCAAAGGATAGCAGAGTAGCTAATAGGGAACTGGTAAAGACGCCAAACACAATGGTGATGGCAATGATCAGCAGCATTTCGAGATACATAAATGCGATCGCAACCAGCATACTCCCAGCCGGAAACGCCAACCCCTGAACCGTCAAAATAACAATAAAAATCCCAGTTTGCACCAGCATCAACAAACCGATTACAGCAGCCAAGCCAAAATGTTTGCCTAAAATAATCTCAAACCGGCTGACGGGCTTAGCCACCAGTACCAGCACCGTCTTTTTCTCAATTTCCTTATTTACCAGGCCAGTGCCCACAAAGACAGCCACTACCAGGGTGAACAGGTTAATAGCGGCTAATCCCAGGTCAAGCAAAATTTTGTTCTCTGTCCCCGCCGCCACCTGCGGCAGTAGAACCGCTGCCAGTACCATGACCACAGCAAATAGCCCAGCCAGGTACAGAATGCGATCGCGAATGACCTCTAAAAAGACATTGCGGGCCACCACAATGATGCGAGCAAAGTTGAGCATAGCCAATTTTTTAAATGAGATTTCTTAAATAAAGTGCTGCCATTCAAGTTTTAAGTTTTGGATTATGGGTTTTGGACTATGAGTTTTGAATTCAGATGTTTTTGAAATGGATACATACACTCCATTCATTCAAAACTAAACACTCAAAACTCACAATTACTAACTCACAATTACTTATGTAGCTGATTCCTCAATACTTATGGTCCGTTCCACTTCGACGGTTTGATCCGAACAGGTGACCTCCGCCACAGGCGTTAAGTTTGTAGTCTCTTCGTTGTCGTCACGTTTTTTAAGCGTACGGGGCAAAATGGTACATACTTTCTCCACGTAATAGCCGTTTTGTTTAGCCGTAGGGCCAAGCCAGTTAGCCCGCAGCTTGATCTGATAGCCATTGGAAATAGACTGGGGTCGGGGCGCATCTAAACTCCAAAAAACTCGCTCGCTGATAGTGTTGAGCACAATGCCTTTAGCAACGGAATTCAAACTGTTGTCTAAGTTTAAAAGCCAGCGCTCAGCCCTGGGCCAGGGGGCATCGTCCAGCTGTTTCACCAGACTCTCGGCGGCGCTGGTGAGCAGTATATTGGCCTGGGAGCCCTTGTTCGTATCGGTCCCAAATCGATAAACAAAGGCGCTGTTGTCCAGGTTCTCAGCGATCAGACTGGGGTAGTCATTAAACCAATGCTGGATGCGAAAGTAAAACATAATCCAGCTGCTAAATAACAAATTAATCAGCAGCAGTACGATCAGCTCCTGTCGGATATGTGGTTTGGGTAGCTTCCAAGTCAGCCCCCAGTTAAAGAAGTGAGGACTCGCTACTAAAATAGTGGCCACCACTGGCCAAAAGCCCATGGCGTATTGCAGTCGTTCTGGCGTCCAGGGACGGAAGACAAAAACACAGATAACAGCAGCCGTAATCCAGGGACTGATATTGACATAGCCAATCTTGATCGGGTTATCCACCAGCGCCCACCAAATAGCAATGGTAAGAAACAACCAGCTAAAGGTACTGAGCAAGTTAACCGTAACGGGTGATGCCTCAGTACTTGCTGCGAGGGTGGCCATTAGCCAGGAGAACAAACTCAGCAGCAGACAGGTTTGCCATGACAGGTATTTAGGAGGGGTGATTAGCCCCCGGATTTTATCGATCGCGTCTTTAAGGATTTCAATCATAATTTCCCCAACCTCTGGACGCCAGCGTCTTTAAGGATTTCAATCATAATTTCCCCAACCTCTGGACGTCAGCGTCTTTAAGGATTTCAATCATGCTACGCTCCTGAGAATGTAAGCCCGCATCACCAGTAGTAACAAGACGGCGCTAAAGCTGAGGGCATTGGCCTGGAGAACTGCGATCGCAAATCTTGAGGCCGCTTCCTGGTATTGAGTGGTCCCCGTCCGAGAACGGTTATAGCGTTCCTGGCGGCTTAACTCCTTGGGTTTTGAGGGCACTTTCCAGGTATTCATGGTGCGCATGATCAGCTCTAATCCTTTGAGCTTGAGCACCATGGTCACAAAAAAGGCCACCAGCCCTGCCACCAGGACAATCCAGCCCATCTGAGGTTTCAAGGTGTTGTTAATCAAATGATCAAACAGCACATAGCTAATGACTTGAGCCTGTAGGCGTGGTTCAATCAACGGTTCAATGGCCAAAAAGACAAACCAGCCCACCACCGTTGCCAGTAAGTTAATCGCTGCCGAATAGCGAATGCTTTGTTTATACCCCAGACTTAGCTTCTGACGCAGCACCATCGCCTCCAGGGCAATGGCCACTAATAAAAATAGAACCTGGAATATGATGGCTTTGAACGGAAAAATTGGCTCAAGGTCGCCCATTGGCTTATTAAAAAATCTCAGACGTTAGTCAGACATTAGGGTATACCCAATTTGCAAAGAAGAACATCTAAATATAGAGAAATACCGTATTTTATTGCATTAAATTTTCATCTATCCCTTGTAGGGGCGTTGCATGCAACGCCCCTACAAGGGATATACCAAGGCGCTACAATCAAGAACACACCTTTATCTATCTGTTTCCCATGGTCCGTTCTGGCATCGGTATTCGCACCGCACAGAAAACTTCAGAACGTATGGTGGGCCAAATCCATGTCTACGATGGAGAAGGAAAGGGTAAATCCCAGGTCGCTCTGGGGGTGGTGCTGCGCTCCATTGGTCTGGGGATTCAAACCTTTATGGAGAGTCGGGTGCTGCTGCTACGGTTTCTTAAAGGACCCGGTCGCACCTATGACGAGGATGCCGCCATCGAGGCTCTACAGCGCGGCTTTCCCCATTTGATTGACCAGGTGCGTACCGGTCGGGCTGAGTACTTTGGCGCTGGAGAGATTACTAAGTTTGATAAACAGGAGGCTCAGCGGGGCTGGGATGTGGCCAAGGGTGCGATCGCATCTGGCCTGTATTCTGTGGTGGTGCTGGATGAACTAAACCCGGTGCTAGATTTGGAGCTGCTGGATATTGACGACGTGGTGCGCACTCTACGGCGTAAACCCGACTATCTGGAAATTATTGCCACCGGTCGTAGCGCTCCCCCTGCTCTGCTAGAAGTTGCGGACCTGCATTCAGAAATGAAGCCCCAGAGCTATGCCCCTTCTGAAATCCCCGGATTAAGCGGCATTGAAATCTACACCGGCGATGGTAAAGGTAAGTCCACCAGTGCCCTGGGCAAGGCGCTCCAGGCCATTGGCATTGGCATCAGTCAGGACAAATCCCATCGGGTGATGGTCATCCAGTGGCTCAAGGGGGGCAAAGGGTATACCGAAGACTCAGCCATTGCCGCCCTGCGCCAGAGCTACCCAAATCTGGTGGATCATCAGCGCTGTGGACGCGACGCCATTGTCTGGCGAGGACAGCAGCAAACCATTGACTATGTAGAGGCTGAACGCGGTTGGGAAATTGCCCGTACGGCCATTGCATCTGGTCTGTACAAGACAATTATTCTAGATGAGCTCAATCCTACGGTAGATCTGGAACTGCTGCCGGAGGAGCCCATTGTCCAAGCTCTATTACGTAAACCCAAAGATACTGAAGTAATTATCACGGGGCGTTGCAAAAATCCCCCCGCTTATTTCCAGTTAGCCAGCGCCCATTCTGAGGTGTTTAATCACAAGCACTATGCCGAACGAGGCGTAGAACTCAAGCGAGGCGTGGATTTTTAAAATTACGTTAGGATCTCACCAGCAGTTTCGCATTCAGGTATCAAAACTATGGCAAAAGTTGAAATTTACACTTGGACCACGTGCCCTTTCTGTATTCGTGCCAAACGACTGTTGGACAGCAAGGATGTGGATTATATCGAACACGTGATCGACGGCGATGAAGACGCTCGCGAGGCAATGGCTGCCCGTGGTTCTGACGGCAAGCGTTCGGTGCCCCAAGTCTTTATTAATGATGAACATGTTGGCGGCTGTGATGCGCTCCATGCTCTGGACGCCAGTCAGAAGCTGGACGAACTGCTGGCAGTTTCTACTTAGATATTAGTGACAACTTTGTAGGGGTATTGTATGCAATGCCCCTACGTGAAAATAGTCTTAACTGCCCAACAACATTTCCAAGTGCCAGAGGCCAACAGCGCCTAGATGCTGACAATAACGGCCAATCAGACGCTTCTCCTTAAACGATGGGCGACAGTCAAGGTGGCTGTAACGAACAACGGCAATTGCTATTTCCTTGGCGTCTTGTTGAGGTACACCAACTCTCATAAGCTGTTGCCAGTATCTAGCCCCTATACGCTTAAGCCTTTCTCGTTTCGATGTCCTCAGAGCGGGCTGTGAATTTTGATTTAACAAAACAGCTGCAGATGCCTGCATGATATCCCCCTCCTTATAAGCGGGTTAACGTGACTCAGGAAGCAACAAATCTTTAGGAAATCGTAAAGTTGTTTTAATACAATATGTCCGGAGCCAAGAGCTGACGTTTACTAAACAATTTAGCGAACCGGTGAACTACTTGGTAAAGATGCTGAAGCTCTGTAAAGCCTCTACAGAAACGGTAAAGGCTATTTCGTAAATTTATTCAAACCACAGGTTAATTAGTGTGATTTGGTCCCCAAAGTGTGTGTTGTTTGATCACAAAGAGTCTGTGCCAGGTATCAACTGCGTGATCGGACAGCCTTACGCCAGCTGAAGTGCTGGAATATTCGCTGCACAAACGCTTACATTTACGCCAGCTGAAGTGCTGGAATATTCGCTGCACAAACATGTTGGTAGTAACGCCCTAGTAAATCTTTCTGACGGATGGACGGCTGGCTTCCCAAGTAGATGAAATGAACAATTGCGATCGCAAGTTCTCTCGCATCCTCAGAAGGGACACCTTTAGCAATCAATGTTCGCCAACAACGCGTTCCCATGCGTTGCATATCTGTAGACTTATGAGTTGCAGTGGCGACAGAGGTTTTAGCCCATTGCCGGGCACGAGTAGCGACAGCTTGCATAGCACGATTATAAATACAGTTACAGTGGTGGATGCGTGCGGTTAGCCCCGTCAGAGTTAGACAGTCAATCAGTACAAATCGTAGGGTTTTATATTGATTGACTGTCTAACTAACTAACTAAAACTATCATTTGAAAATCCCTTGATATAACAATAGGAAATTGGTCTCTAATTAAGCATCAGCTAACTGATTGATCATTTGCGCCAAAAGGCGTATCGCTTAAGCTACAGAGGACATAAAAGTATAGAATATGGCCCCTCGTACGTGTTCTTACAGGCGAATCAAGCTAAATAGTCAAGTGAACCCTACGTAATTACCGATAGAGTTGAAGAAGTCGGAAGTTTGAAGTCGGAAGTCGGAAAGGGGCAGACTCCAAATTCTGACTTACGACTTCTAGATCGGCTGTTTACCAAAAAAACCCGTCATCACCCGCAGAATTATCCGCTTGAGGGGGACTGTATGTTCAATTAGCCAAAAGCCTGTGCGTCGCAGCCACAGTAAGGGCCATAGCTGATTGGAAAAGACTCGATTTAACAGATCCGTCATCGCCAGGATTAGCCAGTTTTCGGTCCGTCGCCAGCGTTCGTAGCGCTTGAGTACTTGCACATCACCAATAGATTCCTGGCGTCTGTGGGCTGCCTGTAACACCTTGGCCAGGGCCGCTGCATCTCGAATGCCCATATTTAGCCCTTGCCCCCCCACTGGATGACAGCAGTGGGCAGCATCGCCAATCAAAGCAATCCCTGGGCGCACATATTGCTGGCTTTGCATCAGCCGCACTGGAAACATCATGGGGGGCTTGAGCATGGTGAGGTCTCCCATATCGTCGCCATACCGTCGCCGTAGTTCCATTAAAAAATCCTGTTCCGGTAGCGCCACCATGGCCTTGGCCTGATCATGGGGAGCCGTCCACACCACCTGACAACGATTGCCCGGAATTGGCAAAATGGCAAAGGGACCGCTGGGCCAGAATTTTTCGTAGGCCGTATTTTGATGAGATTTGGCGGGGGCCAGCACCGTGGTAATACAGGACTGCCAATAGGCCCAACCGTTGGTGCGGATACCGGCATAGTCGCGAATTTTAGAACGGGCCCCATCAGCCCCCACCAGTAGATGGGTGTGTAGTATTTGCCGCTCGCCATCCTGCTCTAAGGTGAGCTGTGTGTCGGTGGGGGTGGTCTGAATATCCACCAGGGTGGTTTTGTAATAGCTGGTCAGACGGTGAACACTGCTGGCTGATACTTGCAGGGCCTTCATTAGGACACGATGCTCTGCACCATAGTAAACGGCATCGACGGGACTATCGCTGGGATAAAAGTTAACCGCTTTTCCATAGTCGGCATCGGACATGCGCACCCGTTGAAAGTGGGTGATGTAGGGGCCCACCTGGTCCCATAGACCGAGTTGCCGGAAAATACGAGCCGACATCGGCGAAAAGGCGTAGGCGCGATCGCGAGCCGCCGTTTGCTTCTGACTCTGAGCCTCAATCAGCGCCACCGAGAGACCGCTATGACGCAGCGCACAAGCTAACGTCAATCCCACCACGCCTGCTCCAACAATGGCAACATCAGCATAGGCAACCCGCTGTTGATCTAAGCGGGTTTCGTTGGAGCGACTGGTCGTAGAAGCGTTCAAGGTATGTGGTTATGAGGCAACCCTATTATTTTTACGCGTTCACCTAATAGTGGCAACTTTACCAGGGAGCCGCTGGCGGAAGCAGTCAAACTAATACAAGACAGCTGGATATGGCGATAGTAAGACAGTTCCTGAAATCCTACAGCCGAATGGCCTAAGACAATCAAGAAACTGTCTAAACCCTTTAACACAACTAAAAAGACGCTCACCCCAATTGTCTCTCAGGCAACAGACTCTGCTTAGGGCCTGGATTGTCGGCTGATTAGTCCAAGGGATAATAGAGGAACATATCCCATTCGACTGGATGGGTTCTCTTCACCGACAAAGATGTGCCAGTTAAATAGGCGATATAGATCAGCTTTTTTGAACAAAAACTTTATATTAAATTCTTATTCGTTAGCTCTGGCTGACACTGGTTCTATCTACTCGATCAATCTGCCCGCCAAAACAGTAAAGGCCATAAGCCTGCTGGACATCTGATAGATGGCGGGTGCTGCTGACTGTACCTACCATTTAAAAACATACTGATGGATAGTGCTATATTTGCGCAGGAAGTTCTGCTTTTAACAAACGAATTTAGAGCTCAGAACGATTTAGCTCCCCTCACCCTAAATCAGGAACTAACCACCACAGCTCAAAAACACTCTCAGGCAATGGCATCGGAAGACTTTTTTAGTCACATCGGTCTAAATGGGGCTACACCATGGGACCGAGCTGCAGAGGAAGGCTATACGGCCAGCGCCATGGCAGAGAATATTGCTGCCGGACAGCTGACACCTGAACAGGTTGTTCAAGGCTGGATCAATAGTCCCGGCCATCGGGCAAATATGCTGAACTCCAGCTATACCGAACTGGGGGTGGGCTATGTTGAGTTAACCAATGACACTGGCCAGGTCAACTACAATCACTATTGGACCCAGCTGTTTGGCAGTGGTGATCTCACACCCGAGGCAGACGCGTCTATTTTTGAGTCTGAGCCAACAACAGCCGTCGAAGCCGTCATCATCGACCTGAATTGGATAGAAGATGACACAACAACTCAGCTACATAGTCAGCAAACCTCCTATATTCTGTCCGCTGTTCCTGAAGGAACAGCGGACAGAGAATTCTTTCTAAAGACAGAAAGGACTCAAGAGCCCATCGCCATGATTCAAGTGGATAGTCATGTCGCATTGAATGATATTGGCTTTGTTTTTATGTAAGTAAGCTAGCTGTTAAGGTAGCGATCGAACAGCGCTTTCTCGTTTGAGGCCATTGTTTAGACTCCATAGTCGCAGAGAGAGCTGCGACTATGGAGTCTTTCTTATTGACACATTGATATCAAGCTAGAGACAGTTTCCATACTTGGCTGCAGGAGTAAGCCCCACAAAAAGCTGGCAGCTATGCTCGTAAAACTACCTTGTCTTAGTGTATCCATTACCCACCTATGGATAGCCCCCTATGAGCACTCAGCAGAAAATCAAACAATATGGCCAACGCTGGTTGGCTCTGGCCTGCCTAGGAAGTTTGGGATGGTTAGGGCTGTCAGTCCCTCAGGTGCCAGCAAGGGCTCAGGCATCTCAGCAAATGTGCATTGATAACATTGGCTTTTATCACCGCAATCAAGTAACGGTCCGAGCAAATTGGGGCCGAGAAGCCCTCAGAAAAGATCGTATACAACCAGCCGCAGACCATCTTGCTAAAGCCCTAGATTTTGCCAGGGCGATTAAAGATGTAGAGTCAAGGTCACTTATTTATGAGGATTTTATTGCCACGAATAGTGGTTCTACTGGCTGGTTAGTCCACGAAGTAAATCGTCTGATAGAACTCGATCAAACAGTCGCGGTGCGTACGGTGTTGGTACCAGCCCGTCGAGCAGCTGAGGAACTACCTACCGGGGATAGCACCTTAAAAATTCGCATGTTAACCACGATCGCCAACCACTACACAGCCATTGGTGATCGGGCCACAGCCCTGGACTTACTCTCACAGGCAAGACAGCTGGTCACCCATGTGCAAGGAACAGAAATAAAGGCCAACATCCTGACCACCCTTGCCCAGAGCTATGGGACCGCAGGGGACAGCACAATTGCTACCGAAGTTGTTACAGACGCATTGCAACAGGCTGAAAAAGTAGAGTATGGCGACTCATCTAGACGAGATCAGACCATCGCCCCCATCGCCGTTGTTTATGCAGAGGCAGGAAACATTGAGCAGGCAATGACCCTGGCCCAGTCCCTTGAGCAACCCTACTATCGAGAAAATTCTATTGGCGCTGCGGCCCTGGCAGCCGCTCGCCTGGGACAGCTGGATCGTGCCACCGAATTAGTGCAACTATTAACCCTGGAGCAACCGTTAATTCGTACCCTGACAGAGATTGGCTTACAGCTGGCAGAAACAGGCGATACCGACCAGTCACAACAATATTTTGACCAGGCCATTAAGGTGATTCAGACCGAAGGTTATCCAGGCCCTAGCTTTACCAATGCCATGGTTAATGCCGGTTTTACTGAAACAGTCTTAGCCGCTCTATCTGCCGCTCCAGAAGGACGGATAACAGTAGATGGGCTCTTGGATCTGGCCCAGCACCATACCGAGGCTGGCAATTCTAAAGCAGCTGGCAACGTTCTCCGTCAGGCCATG
>JBCCJR010000141.1:0-11657 GCA_039045805.1 Cyanobacteria bacterium P01_C01_bin.118 | reverse complement strand
GTCACTGGCACACCGGAGAAATCATCTCAGGCAGAGGAACCGACGGCGGAGTCTGCTCCAGACATCGAGTTAGAACCACCGTCAGCCCCTCTGTCTTCGGACACGTCTGAAGACACTGCTTCTCAAACTAGTCCAAAGCCTCCCTCTGCATCGACCAGGCGATATTTACAGCGACTCTATGACTACAGCGATCGCGCAAATCGAGATCGCACCTAGCCACCCCTTCCCATTTTAAGTGCGCGCACTTAAATCACAGGCTTCTGGTTTGAGTTCTCGCTCCATCAGTCCGCCCACCGCCTCCTGAGGCGTGATTACCCCCCGCAATAAACGATGTACCTGTCGGGCAATGGGTACCGGAATACCTTCTCGGTTGGCCATATCAATCAGCACGTGGGTGGTGTTTACCCCTTCGGCTGTACTGCCTAGCTCAGCTAATATCTGATCTAGCTGTTGCCCCTGGGCTAGGCCATAGCCCACCCGATAGTTTCGACTTAGGGTGCCGTCACAGGTGGCCAACAGATCGCCCAAACCAGAGAGACCGTAGAAGGTTTCTACCTGAGAACCCATGTGTACGCCTACCCGTAACATTTCAGGAATCGCTCGGGTAATTAGGGCCGCTTTGGCATTGGAGCCTAGTTTAAGTCCGTCACAGACACCTACAGCGATCGCAACCACATTTTTCAGCGTACCCCCCAACTCAGCGCCCACCGGATCTGGACTGGTATACACTCGGAACGTTTCTGACGAATAAACTTTTTGCACCTTCGCGGCAGCATCCACATCCGTACTGGCCACCACAGTGGCTGCAGGCAACTGCGCCTCAATTTCCTTAGACAAATTAGGCCCAGAAAGCACCACAATCGGATTGTCGGAAAACGTATCGCGAAAAATTTTTGACGGCGTGCGGGTGGTCTCAGGATCCAACCCCTTGGTCGCCGTTACTAAAATTGTGGATGGATTTAGGTTAGCAGTCTGCAGCTGCCCTGCGAGAGCCGATACCCCCTTCATGGAAATTGCCGAAACCACAATATCCGCATCAGCTATGGCTGTCGCCAAATCCAACGGTCCCCGTCTAGACCAAATTTGCACCTGATTACCATTGGTCAAGGCAATCCTGGCCAGGGCAGTTCCCCAAGCCCCAGCACCGAGCACCGTTACCCGAGCTGTCTGCTTCAGCGCTTCTGAAAGTGGAATTGTCGGAGTTTCAGACGGTGCAGATGAAGTAACCACAAGCAATTGCTCCCTTTTTGTCGGAGTTTTGAGTGTTGAGTTATGAGTTTTGAATTGGGGTCCTAACCCATAACTCAAGATTAAGCACTCAAAAATTAAGAATCCATAACTAGCCTAAGCCACAGTCGCAACGACAGGGGGCTTGTACTGAGCTAACTGATACTCGGGGATGCAGTTATCGCGCATATAGTTGTAGTAGTCGATCAAGTTGCGATCGCACTGCTCCTCAGACCAACCACAATAACGCTGAAGCACATCCGCCACCACCGACAGCGCATCAAAACCATAGTTACCCCGCATCGCCACAGCCGTTCGACGGCGGCAAATATCCACATAGGTACGGGCCAGCTCAGACTGAATGCTATAAACAATTTGAGCCTTAATATCAGGCTGTCCTGTCACAATTGGCTCACCCAGCTCAGGAAATTTCTCAACCATAGCCAACACCTGAGGGGTACGAGCCCCGTAGAGCGATAGTAAGTGAGCCACCATATCTCGGTTGGCCGTTGTCATCAGGTCCTTAGCACTATTACCCGCCATAGCTCCCGGCAACGCTGCCTGTCTGGTCGCTGAATGGCTGCGAGGTTGCCGCGGCTGCTTACCCTGTTTTTTAAGCGCCGCATCCACCATCTCCTCACCCACTTGACGATGGGTAGTGAGCTTACCGCCAATCAGCGACACCATATTCTCAGCAGCTTCAGAAGTATGGTCATACAACACGTGACTGCGGGTAATGCTGCTGGTCTTCTTGCCCTCGGTATAAGGCAAGGGGCGAATGCCAGCATAGGTAAACTGCACCGACTCTCGCGTTAGTTGAGCCGTCGGAATTACCCGATTTGTTTCATTTAATAAATAATCAACTTCTTCATCACTGGCATGGACCTTATCCAAGTTGCCATCAAATCGAATATCCGTAGTGCCAATCAGGCACATACCCAACCACGGCAGAATAAAAAAGGGTCGCCCGTCCGTAAGGGCTTCTACATATAGCGCCTCATCCGGTGCCCCAGGAAACTTGTCCACAATAATATGGCTGCCCCGAGTACCGCCGATCTTTCGGGTTTTACCCACAGGAGCCGGGGCATTTCCCTGGATGCCACTGCGACATACCTGATCGACCCAAGGACCCGCCGTGTTGATCACCACCGTCTGATCATGACCATGGACGGTAAACGCTTCACCGGTGTCACTATCACGGCAAATCAAGGACGAAATCCGATTGCCGCTACGCTGCAGCTGGGCCACCGTCACATAGCTCAGCATAGTGGCCCCAGCTTCTTGAGCCGACAGCACGATCTCTAAACACAGCCGCTCAGCATATTCCACCTGAGCATCATAATATTGAGCCGCTCCTCGACAGCCATCAGGTTCCACCGCACGAAATAGCTGCTGCATTTTCTTGACCCCCAGCATCCGATGATTGGGCAAGCTTTTGTCATAACTCAGCAGATCATAAAGAACCATTCCCGCCTGGATTTCCCAGTAACTGCGCGATCCCTGAGCATAGATCGGAATCGTCATCTGGATCGGCTTCACCAGATGAGGAGCTGTTCGCAGCAAAATCTCCCGTTCCCGCAGAGATTCACGCACCAAATTAAACTCAAAATATTCCAGATAGCGTAAGCCCCCATGGACCAAACGACTGGACCAGCTAGTGGTGCCACTGCCAAAATCACTCTTCTCAATCAAAATAGTCTTTAAGCCACGCAGCGCACCATCACGGGCCACAGCCACCCCGTTGATGCCACCACCAATCACAATCAAATCGTAGGTCGTCGCCTCTACCGTTGAGTAATCAGGCATAGTTGCCACCAAAGTAACCAATAAAATAACGATCTGTAGATAACTAAATATCTCTTAGGTCACGAACATAGGCTTCCCCATGTCTCAAGATGGCACAAATTTTATAAATTGTTAGGGGCATTGCATGCAATGCCCCTAACAATTTCCTAAACTCCCACAGCCTCCTTTGCCTCTGGCTCAATTGCCACCGTCGCTTTTGCTTCCCTAAACAAATGATTGGCCCACTGCTGCACGTCGTAGCGACAAATAGCCTTGTGTAGCTTCTTCATCCGCTCGGCTTGCTCCTCAGCAGACATCGCCAAGGCCTCATCAATCCGCTCATCCATCCGCGTCGAGGAGTAAGGATTGGTCAGTAGAGCATCGGGAAGTTCTACCGCAGACCCGGTAAACTCCGACAGAATAAGTACACCATCCTCACCATTGTGGACAGCTACATATTCCTTCGCCACTAGATTTAGGCCATCCCGGAGTGGACAGATCCAGGCAATATCGGCAGCCTTGTAGAGGGCCATCAAATCGTCGTAGGGCAGGGGCTCTGTAAAGAGCTGCACGGGAGTCCAATTGAGTGTTCCAAAACGACCGTTAATCTGACCTACCATCTGCTCAATCTGCTCCTGGGCGATGCGATACACACGCATCCCTTTAGCGGCCTTTACCGCCGTCATCATCAGGTTGACCTTACCCACCAGCTCCGGACGTCTAGCCAAAAGACGCTCAAAGCAAGCCAGCATTTCCTTAGCCCCTTTGACATAGTCCACTCGGCCAGCGGACATAATCAGTTTATTGTCACCAATCTCAGCCCGTAGTGCCTGCACCCGCTCCTGAATCGAAGGCCGCATCACCACATCGTGAATCTTTTTGGGACTGGTTCCCACTGGAAAAGCATCAATGGTGACAATGCGACCGTTATAGCGCAGCTTAGTGACCATCTCCGGTTCCGCCAGCGCGGTCCCTGTTTTAGTAAAGGCCTCTGGTACCGGAATACGCTCTACCACCTCCACATCTCGACAGCTGCGAGCCGCAGACACAAAGTTCTGCACATAGCGAGGAATATGAAAACCACACAGGTCGCAGCAAAGGAGGCTGTCAATAATGGCATCTCGCCAGTGAAGAATATTAAACACATCCGCCGCTGGGAAGGGAGTGTGATGGAAGAAAGCAATCTTCACATTGGGCATCTTTTGACGGATGTAATAAGGCGTCAACCAAAGGTTGTAATCATGAATCCAGATCAACGCATCATCTGCTGCATCTTCGCAGGCTGCCTCAGCAAAGAGACGATTAATATTTTGAAAATTCTCCCAATCTGAGCTGTCATAGGTAAAGTGCTCAGGAAATGAATGCAAAATTGGCCAGAAGGCCTCTTTTGAGGTGATGTGATAAAAATTGCGAACCTGTTCAGCATTAAGGGGAATGCGGCGGACTACACAGCTATCACTGCCACCGTCCATAGTGACTCGATCAATAAATCCTTTTTGCTCTGCTTCAGTAATTTGTTTCCAGGCCACCCAGGTACTCTGATCCGCATTGGCAAAAAAGCTTTTTAATGTTGGAACAATCCCATTAGGGCTCTTTTTTTCACGGTAGTAAATCTTGCCATTTTCCTTCACCTCATCATAAGGCTCACGGTGATATAGGATTACCAAGGAAGACTTCATAGGGTGTTCTCCTGCTGCTTTCTTAACAGTGGTTAACTCAGTTGAAAATCACAAAAATAGAGCTCGGTGACGACAACTTTTTACCAAGCTGCCTCTCCTGAGCTCCAATAAATTCCACAAAAAAATAATGTTAGAATCTGCTGACGATCTTTGCCAATAAATCAGAGTTTACAGAGATTTACACTATCGTATTAGGTATGTTTTAGCAATTTTACAGGCACTCTTCTTCAGGGCCTAAGGTGATTCGAAAAAACATTGTCGGGAACGAATATAACAACTTTAGCTACATATTATTTTGTAAGTCCTACGACATTTTTATGCTCTGTCAAAAGATATAAATTCTAGACACAATTTCGTCCTATGGTGAGCGATGGGCACCATAAACCCGTTCGATGAACTACCCATTCGATGAGCTAATGTAGCGCGGCAAAACTACATTCATTTCTAAGCGCACCCTTCACTTACGAGACATCCGGTGATTGCAACTGCCCCTAAACAAATTCAACTGGTCGAAGATGAAACCCAAAGCCTACTGATGTGGGCTGAAGGTATCCAACGGTCAGACGCCACATTTTTTGAAAAAGCTCAAAAAATTGCTCGCCGATTAGGTGCCCACTATCGGGCTGACCGACTGACCGAAGTGGGATTCTGGACCCCAGATCTGACCGGGGACATCATTCAATCGGAAGATCGGATTGTATTAGAGATTTATACGCCGACGGCAGATATTAATTTTCGTGCCGCTGAACAAACAGTCACCTTTAATCGGATACAGCTGCCCTTGGTCAAACAGGGAGAGTTTGTTTGGGGGGTGATTGAGGGTATGCGTCCCGGTCGTCGCGATCGCGCCGGGTGTTTTTACTGGTTGCGCTACACCGACCAGGACGGACGCGTACACATTATTCGAGATCCGCTGGCCTACTCCTTGCCCTACGGCATTTTTGCCCCAGCAGAACTGTACGATATGCGACTGCTTCAGCGGCAACGAGCCGATCGCAGCTATTTTCGACGCACCGGCAGCAGCTATAGCGACAGCGATATTCCCCGGATGGAAGCCCCGACTAATATTTTGCAAATCCATGTCAAAACCGCCTCTCCCCGAGGCACGTTTGAAGGATTGACCCAAATTTATCAAACTATTTCAGACAAACTAGCCAAAGGCGAAGCCTTAACAGCCCAAGAAGCAGTTTATGCCGGCTATGACGCTATTCAACTATTACCGGTGGTGCCAACCATTGAGTATCGTCGCGAAGACGCCCATAGCGACTATGAGTTTTTTGCCATCCTGCCAGAAACTGTAGACGATCCATCATCTACCGACAGCGTCCCACATCTATCCCCAAAAGTTACCCAGGCGGTGCTGAGAAAGCCCGACACCCAAAACTGGGGCTACGATGTCCCCATCCTGGGCTCAGGTACCACCAACCCATCGGTTTTGGGCAGTTTGCGCCCCGATGAGGTGATCGACTTTATTGCCACCCTGCATAACTTTTCAGAAGGGCCGATCCAACTAATTTATGACCTGGTTTATGGCCATGCCGACAACCAGGCCCTTGAAGTCATGACCCATCAGTTCTTCAAAGGGCCAAATATGTATGGTCAGGACCTCAATCACCAGCTACCCCAAGTGCGCGCCATTTTGCTGGAAATGCAGCGTCGTAAGATCAATACGGGCGCAGACGGCATTCGCGTGGACGGCGGTCAAGATTTTCGTTTTTTTAATCCCCTAACGGACCGGGTAGAACAGGATGATGCCTATCTACTCGCCATGAGCGACGTGGTGCAGGATATCAACGGCTACCGACGACTAATGTTCACCATTTTTGAAGATGGTCGTCCCTGGCCCCAGGAAGGCTGGGAAGAAATTTCACGCTATCGGGAGCTGATCGAACAAAAACCTGAATCATTCCAGTGGGGACCGCTGATTTTTGCCCACAATACGCCTTCTCTCAAGGGCTTTTGGGATCGTAAATGGCGACGGGTGGGGGAAGTAATTTACCAGGGCAATCGCTGGATTACGGGCTGTGGCAATCACGACACTGTCCGACGCGGCACCCAGGTTAAGACTGACTACCCCATCAACTGGAACCTGGGCAAAACCCTACCCGATGTCCTGCACAAGGCCTATAACAATCCCGCCACACAACTCTGGGTGTGTGGCTTTAGTCCTGGTTTACCTATGGACTTTATCAATGCCAATATGGGAGCTCCCTGGGGATTTTTTAGAAATACGGACGAGCAATATGGCGTCAAAGTCGTGTCGGAAGAAATCAGCTTTCTAGACTGGCAAATTGAACCGGATATGTATGACTTGCCAGAGGTTTATCCCCAGCTCAAACAGATGGGATTTCGCGACTTTGAGCAGCTGCGGGACTTTTCCAAAACCCTGCAGGAGGCCATGATATCGACAGACTACAATCTACAGGAAGTGGCCACCATTTGTAGTCAGTGCCTGGGAACCAACACCGAGCACTGCGAGCTACCTGAGCTAGTTGAGCTAAATGAATCATCCCTGGCAGGTTTTCTAGCCAAGCTGGATGTCCCCAAACTAAAAAAATTTGCCAAGGCCTTTATGGAAGATGGTCACGGCCTGTGCAACGTGTCTCGCTCCTACGAAAAGATCGACCAAGGGATGGCCCAATTCCATCTGACGCTGCGGCAGTATCGTCGTCGCCATCCCTGGCTTCAGGATAATCTCACCGGTCACGACCGCTTTAATCGGATTAGCGACGATCAGCGGACAGTATTCTATGGACTCCGGAGTCATCCCGACAATCCAGGCGATTCACCTATTTTAATGGTGACTCATATGGGGGGAGAACCGCTAACCATTGATTTAGAAGCGTGGCTAGGCATCAAGATGCAGGATTGGGACATTGCGATCGCCACACCTGACCTTAATCTTGCCACTGACCTTAAAAATCTCGACAAATTCCCCCTAAAAGACAGCCAAGGTGTTCTTTTTGAACAGAAAAAATAACCAGTTTCATGATTCAAGTCAGCAACAAACTTTATTGAAATCCAACAAACCTTGGCCCAGATTATGGCCTATTTTTTCGCTGACAACAATTAATAGAAATCATCTGATTATTTGTCCTGGAAGGTTTTTCAGACTCACAGAACATTTATTTTCTCGCCTACACACAACTTTTCAAAGTGCTAAGATTGTAAAATCAATCTTAAGAAAAGACAGCGCTAAATGCCGTCCATGTCCAAACCTGTTGTTTTTCCGTAGAAGAGCCCACATGTTTAACCTTGGACATGGTTCATCTCTTATAGACCTGTGCAATGTCTGGGGAATTTTGTCATATGGAAAAAAAGCTCAAAGAACTCGTTGGCCAGAACAGTGTGTGGCTTTACGTCAAAAGCAGCAACGGCTGGTTTAAGAACGTAGAGATCCTAGAGGTAACCGATAGCATTATTACGTTCCGTTACGAGTCTGAGTCTGACGTTGAACGCAAACTGTGGGAAAAGACCACCCGTATCGATAACATTGCCGAAGTCGAAGTGCGGTTACTCACTGTTCCTAAAGTGGACAAAAAGCTTGACGCTATTCGCGGACAGCTTTCTCGACTCCTGGATCAGGACGATTCATAGTAGCCAATGTGAGTAATATCGGCCCTTATCTATCAGCGCCCCCACAGTTCCTCACATCAGCTTTCGAGCCGTCAGCTAAGCGTTAAGTCCAAAGAAATCAATACTCAAAAACTTCGTTATGGAGGCGTGCAATGATGCACCCTCTTTTTTTTGGCCTGGCTCACCCCAACTTTTATTAATTTCCTCTAAGACTTCCCTTGTTTTTTTCCATAAAAGAGACGCCGCGACACAATAGTTGGAGTTCTTTTATTAGATCGGTTTTTCTATGGATGTGAAAGCCGCGTCCACGCGCTTACTGGTGTCAGATATCACCAACTGCTGCAGATTCTACCGCGACCTCCTTGGCCTTGCAGTGGTTGTAGAGAATCCTAGCTATGCCGAGTTTAAGACAGCAGGTCAAACCATCTCCCTATTTCATCGTGAGGAAATGGCCGCCATTATCCATACCAGTGATAAACCTGCCACTGCCGACAGTCAGGATAAAACCGTTCTGATTTTTACCATTACCGATTTAGACCAGACTTACACCCAACTGCGTCAGGCCGGTATTCATTTTGATGAGCCGCCTACTCAAAACAGTGACTTCAATCTTAAAATCGCCTACTGTCGAGACCCCGAGGGCAATTTGATTGGGCTGTTTGAGAATCTGATGTAAGCAGCAGGTGGGCCGTGCCCACCCTACAAATTTGCTGGCCCACGAATCATCTAATTCAAAACTTCGCAAGAGGAATCGTCAATGTCAAAGTACATCATGGCCCTGGATTTGGGCACTACTGGTAACCGCGCTATCCTTTTTAATAAAGCAGGCGATATTGTGGGTCAGGCTTATAAGGAACTCACCCAGTACTATCCACAGCCTGGTTGGGTGGAACACGATGCCATAGAGATTTGGGAGCAGGTGCAATGGGCAATCAAGACGGCAATTGGCGAAGCAAATATTGATGCCAGCGACATTGCGGCCATCGGTCTGACGGTACAGCGGGAAACCTGCTTGCTATGGGATAAGACCACGGGAAAACCCTTACACAAAGCCATTGTGTGGCAGGACCGGCGCACGGCAGATATGTGCGCCACCCTAGCGGACCACAAGGCAGAGATTTATGATCGTAGCGGGCTGTTTTTGGATGCCTATTTCTCAGGTACCAAATTACGGTGGCTGCTGGATAAGGTACAACCAGACAATTTAGACAATGTGTTGGCGGGCACTATCGACACATGGGCCTTGTGGAAGCTGACAGATGGCAAAGTCCATGCCACGGACCATAGTAATGCTAGCCGTACGTTATTGATGAACCTGGCAACACAGCAGTGGGATGAGACGCTGTTGGATATTTTTGGAGTGCCGCGATCTCTACTGGCGGACATTAAACCCAGCCAGGGAATTTTTGGCTACACTGACCCAAGTTTGCTGGGGGTGGAGATTCCTATTGCCGCAATTTTAGGGGACCAGCAGGCAGCGCTGTTTGCCCACGGTTGCGATCGCCCCGGTCTGCTCAAGTGCACCTACGGCACCGGCGCATTCTTAGTCGCCCACACTGGCAAAGAAATCGTCCGGTCCAACAACCAGCTCCTCTCCACCATCGGCTGGACCACCGCCAAAGCAAACGGCAGCTACGATCTGGGCTATGGCCTAGAGGGCAGCATGTTTACCGCTGGGGCCTGCATTCAGTGGTTGCGAGATGGCTTACAGATTATTGACAGTGCAGCCGATAGTGAACCCCTGGCTACCTCAGTTAAGGATAACGGTGGTGTGTATTTTGTCCCAGCCCTGAGTGGATTAGGTGCTCCCCACTGGGATATGGGAGCTCGCGGTGCATTTCTAGGTATTACTCGCGGCGCAACAAAGGCTCATATGGTGCGCTCGGTGCTGGAAGCAATTGCTAACCAGGCCCGCGAGGTAGTGACTGCGATTAATGACGACAGCGGCACACCGATTACGACGCTAAAGGTGGATGGAGGAGCCTGCAACAATGACTTCTTAATGCAGTACCAGGCCGATGTATTGGGTATTCCGGTAGAGCGCCCGGCGGTATTGGATGCGACGGCTCAGGGATCTGCATTTGCAGCGGGTTTAGCAGTGGGTTTCTGGGATGACTACACTAGTCTGGTCAATAGTCGCAAAATTGATAAAACCTTTGAACCTGGAGCAGGAAAAGCCGCAGCTCAAGAGAATTTTGCCACCTGGGAGCGGGCAGTAGAGCGGGCTAAGGGTTGGATTGTTTAGATGAAACTCGTTGGTTGAGCGGAGTCATATAGCCCTATGGGCATGGGCAAGGCCTAACTCCCTTTGGAGTTAGCCAACGAGGCCGCTCAGCCCAACTTATGTAGCAGGCACTGGTTTAGTTAGATGACTATACTGAAATGCAGCTACTCTTCTATTCCTCATGGTTCAAGTTGTTCAGGCTAGTCAACTCACTCTGCATGATGTAGAAACAAAGTTTGGCTTAGGGTTTGAGTCCAGTGAAGACTTTTTCCCCGAGTGGCAGGTGGCACCGTTGGCGCTGGATGACTATCAAACTCGTGTGTTGGACCAGACGCAGACAAGCTTTAGATATTTACTGGCCTATCCAGTTCATGAAGAGCTAGTCAAAATGGTCGTGATTTCTCCCCTGTTGTCGGTAGCAGGATTTTACGAACGTCCTTTTCGGCCTATCGCTGAAGAAACCATCGAAATTGCCATAAAAAATGATGATGAGCTGATTCGTGGACGAGTTGATATTTTGGTGCTGAATGATCAAATTTGGGTGGCGACCATTGAGGCAAAAGGGCCTCAGTTTAGCTGGCATGTGGGACTGCCTCAGGCATTAACTTACATGGTTAGTGGTGCACAACCCACTAATATTCGGTTTGGTCTGGTCACCAATGGTACTGACCTGGTATTTATCAAGCTGGAAAAGGAAACTGGCCGGTATGGTCTTTCTAAAACATTTTCCATTTTTAATCCAGGTAATGAGCTACACACTGTTGTTGCTGTCCTTAAAACGTTAGGAACAACTGCATAGGGAAGTATCGCTTTTGCCTACTCTTAGATCATGGGCACTCTAGAAGCTGTGTGTAATTTCTGTGGTTTCTGAGGTTCGGTTATCCCCGTGTTCTCGGCACGTAAGTTCTATTGAATTTGATGAAGTCATTTATTGAAAGGCCACACATGTTGAGTCGCCAATAATGATGCTTCTTGAATTAGACCGGTTTGGAAAATTAGTTTTGGGTGTGGGTGCGATCGCAGGCAGCATCTGGTTTTTGAACCTGCCCTATCCCATGATTCGCTGGCCCGTGGCAAAAGTTGCCCCAATAGTGTTGCTGCCCAGCTTTATGCAGATGGATCACCACTATCGCCAGGCCATCATCCAAACAGAACAGGCTGATCAG
>JBCCJR010000140.1:0-11752 GCA_039045805.1 Cyanobacteria bacterium P01_C01_bin.118 | reverse complement strand
TCGAGAGTTTCGGACTAAGTCTGATGAAATTGGGGCGTTCCCCAATGAAACGAGTTGCTTAACGGTCTTTTTCCTGGTTATTGAGCGAGACCATGCCAAACATAACCGCAAATCTGTGGCGAAAAATTCATGACACTAACGAAAATGCCACCCATTTCTCCTTTTTAGAAGGAGATTTATCTGAAGGGGCTCTGCCTTTACCTACGACTCTTGTTGGCCCAGATCCACAGCAGGCTCGCCCCTATCTAAAGGCGCTCAGTTTGAGCTTTTTTAATCGCTACCTTCTCAATCAAACAGCCATGGACAGCTTTCTCAGCCAACCCTACCTGGATTCGTTAGGAACTGATCCTTTTCAGCTAACGATTGTACAACAAGCAAATTAGTCCTAATTAATTGCTATTTGAGGACACATGGCCGCCTACGGTGACTGGCAGCCATTGCCAATGCGCTACCCCCACGCTAAATAGAGAAATCCAAGTTAAATTTAAATTGAACCCATGAAGACTATCATGACAACAATCATCAAGCCCCATGTTCAAGATCTGGGCGGTTTTGCAGCCCGACGCCTGCTTCCCAGTGATGAACGGATGATGGTCGGTCCCTTTATCTTTTTTGATCATCTAGGACCAGCGGTGTTTCCTGCTGGACAAGGTGTAGATGTGCGTCCCCATCCCCACATTAACCTGGCCACCGTCACCTACTTGTTTGAAGGGGCTTTGCTCCATAAAGATAGTCTGGGCACTGTACAAGAAATTCGTCCTGGAGAAGTCAACTGGATGACTGCTGGTCAGGGAATTTCCCACTCGGAACGTTCCCCCAATGCCGAACGTGCAACAGAGTCGCGGCTCCATGGCATTCAGACCTGGGTAGCCCTGCCTGAAACTGACGAGGAAGTTGCCCCCAGTTTTCACCATCATCCTGCCACCGACATTCCCACTTGGGAGAGCAATGGTGTTATCGCCACACTGATTGCCGGAGAGGCTTACAATCGCAGGTCTCCAGTCCAAACTTTTTCTCCCATTCTGTATCTAGATCTACAATTTCCTACGGGCGGTAGTTTTATCCTCACCACGCCCTACACCGAACGAGCAGTATACAGCGTGACCCCTTCCCTCACATTGGATGGACACCCATTGGAACAACATCGCTTAGCGATGTTAGACCAACATCAGGCAGTAGAAATAACAGCGGAGCCATCTGGACGCTGTATGATCATCGGTGGTGAACCGTTGGGCACACGTCACAAATGGTGGAATTTTGTCTCTAGTCGGACCCAGCGGATTGAACAAGCAAAACAAGACTGGATTGATTGGAAATTTGGTCAAGTCCCCGACGAAACAGAGTTTATTCCTTTACCCAAAGAGATCTCCTAAAGCAGAGATCAGTTTTTTGAGTCTGTAGACCTTCTATTTGTCTCGCTTGTTCGCAAGTCAGTCTCTGAAGTGACTTAGCAATGTTTCACATGTCTAATTTTATAAATTTAACGGAGTTTTTCAACTACCGATGCCCTCCGCATGCTCAAAGAACAGGCCATCAGAACTCCAGCTCCCCAGTGGGTTCGAGTAATTGGCGGCTGGAGTGAATTTCAATTTGCTGAGCGGCGAATGCCCACTCTGGCAGAGATTAATGCCGTCTCTCAAGCAGAAAAAGCAGACTTTGAACGCTGGATTGACATCGCTAATCCTGGTCAGGGAGATGATTTCTATCGACTCAATGGAGCTGGTGAAATGTTGGTGTTCTCCGCTGCCGATTTTGAAGACTTTACTGAGCCTCGTCCAGACCTGGCTGCCACTATGGAAGGCCAGCTAACTGAGGTGATTCAGCTATTGGCAGAAAACAACTGGCCCTTCCGACTCCATGCCACCTACGATGAATCCATTACCCGATTTTAAATATATTTGAACGGGTTAATCGGGAGGTGCCCTTTGACGGCATGCACTGGATTTTGGACCATGCTGAGACCATTAGCGATCGCAACATCGAGCGGGTTAAAGCACTGGGTGGAGGCATCGCCATTCAATCATCGTATGGCCTACCAGGGTGAATACTTTGTAGAACGCTATGGCTTTGAAGCCGCCAAAAACACTCCCCCGATCAAAAAAAATCTGGCCGCAGATGTGTCTCTGTCCGCAGACTATTTCTCCATACCAGAGGACCGCATTAAACACCTTGAATCTGTTTTGACGATTGTGGATGGCCAACCAGTCTATGGAGCAGCAGAATTTAGCAACTTCTCGCCACCGCCCTTACCTGTTAGTCCCAACTGGTCACCCGTCAAGTATTACGGTGTATACCACAACGACTCTATCATCTACACCGGATTGGTCCCATTGGGAGCACAGCAGCAATTCCATAAACAGTCTAAGCCAAACCTATCCACCCTAAATATGACAGGTCGCCTGTCTCACTTTTGGAGTGGGTTAGCCTGCGCCTGCTGCTAAGTTCTCACAGTCGAAAGGAGAAAAAAGCGCACTCAGACGGCTTACAGGCTGGGGGTAGCGGACCAAATTACTATTGATATAGCAAACTGCTGAATGCTAAGCGGTTTGCTATATGATTAAGCATATTTGTCAACGGTATGGCATCCAACATTTCTAACACCCTGTGAGTTTTTGGAGTAGCTGATCGATGGTCATTGTCATTTCTAATCGAGCAGTGCGCGAAGGCAAAACGGACGACTCTCTTTTTGGTGAGAAGTCCAATGCCAAAGGTCTTGATGAAATTCGTTTGGCAACGGCTGACTATGATGCAGGTAACGATCGATGGAGCCTAGAGCTGCTGGCAGAACCTGACGGACTTACACCGGCCAATTTGCCCAGTCGAAAGCTATTTAAGCAAATTATCAAAGGTGTTAAAGCCAAGCAGTATAAGTCCGATTGGGTATTTTTTATCCATGGCTTTAATCAATCTTTTCGCAAAACCATTGATGCAGGCTATCGAATTTCGCAGAAATATGGCGTAGAGGTGATTGTGTTTTCCTGGACCTCTAATCCAGGGGGCTTTGTCAATGCAGAATATCAGCGTGCATTACAGGCTGCCAAAGCCTCATCCAATGCTGTTGATCGAGCCTTAGAAACTCTTGGCAAATACCTGCGAGAACGTAGTCGAGCAGAGATCGAAACCTGTGAAATCAGGTTTAACCTCTTGGCCCACAGTCTGGGTAACTATGTGGTTGAGCAATTTGTCAGAAATCCTATCTTTAGCGGTGAAACCCGGATTTTTGATAACGTAATTTTTCATCAGGCCGACGTTGACAATCGACGTCATCGGTTCTGGCTGGATCGGGTTGAGCACGGTCGCCGTATTTACGTCACCATCAATGAAAACGACAGCGTACTCAAAGCCTCTGATCTAATCAACCCGGCCCGGTTAGGTAATACTAGCGAAAACTTAACATCAACTCGCGCGATTTATATGGACTTTACCAATGGTGAAGGGGTTCAACGGGAACATGATTTTTTTCTGGGCAATCATGGTAACAAAATGATTGAACGGTTTTTCCAGCAGGTGCTGACAGGTCGCCGTGGTGAACTGGTAACCGGATTTAAGCAAAAAGGTCAGTCTCAGATCTTTTATCTATAAGTAATCGAACAAGTCTCACGTAGTTCATAATACTGGTAATCTATTTAACCTGATAGATGTGAGATGTATGGAACAATTTGCTATTGGTATCGCCTTATCTCTGGAGATATTTAACAGGTGGCGCTATTCGCGGATACATAATTTCGATGAGATAAAAATAAGAGCTCCAACTAAACGTATTGCAATCCATACGCCTTGTGTTCAAACTAAGCATCATTGATTAATGATGTTGTTCTTACTTCAGGTGGTTAGTAATGCCAGGTTTACTAAAACTATTTGTTGTTCTTGTTATCTTTATAAACTTTCTATGGTGCAGCTGTTGGACCTCCAGGTGAGAATGACAAGTTTACTAAAATTATTTGTTGTGCTTATTATCTTTGTAAATTCCTTGTGAGGGAACCCCCTGTCCTTAGGGCTCTGTGGTCTTGACTGACTTATTTTATCGGTCAAATGAGTTACCCAAAGTTGTTCATGATGTCAACTAATTGAAAAAGATATGAACATCACTTAGCTCAACCAACAAGCAAGTTTGATAATTAATCATAGAAAGATAGATTGATACGCGGTCTGGCTATATTTATTTAAGCCATTTGCCAAGTTTTTGGTCAATTACGGTTCTTTATCCTGTCTTTCGATCATAATGAAGTCCATTGACTGCAACCGTAAGACAACTGAATGACTTTTTTCTATTTTTAGGAAACCATTGGTGATATCACGCAGTCTATGAAACGAGCAGGACCGTTATCAGCTTATGGAAAACGCTGGTTCGCTAGTTGCTTTATAGCCAAAAGCACAGCTAGAAACTTTGTCTAGTAGGGCTTGGGGGCAATTCAATTTGCCTTCGTTTAGGGTGCAAACGGGTAATCTCATCGGTTCTTTATTGTCGTATTAAGTTTATTCGGTGAGTATAGTTAAATCGCGGAGTAGTTACCGAGGCGCAAGTATAGACTGACAGATAGCTTGCTCAGGTCGTAATCTTCTTCTACCTGTGGACCTTTGGTTGATAAACAGTTTTGTTCTTGTCAATGAACGCAAAGGACAGTTCTTGACTTCAACCTCATCTTCAAATGTTTCTGTACTAATAGATAAAGGTAGCCTTTGAAAATCATGCAGTACCAAGGTTCAGTTGTTTCCCCGGACCATTCTTTAACGAATGCCTCTTCAGACTTTTTAACCTCAACACGAGCCGCTACGGTAAATATCTTAGATGTTGAAATTGATAACCTCTCTCGCCAGGAGTTGTTGGAGCGCCTAGACAACGATGGTGGTGTAGTGGTTACACCCAATGTGGATCACTTGATGAAGCTGCGGCATGATGCCGAGTTTCGTGAAGTTTATGAAAAGGTGGACTATCGTGTCTGCGATAGCAAGCTTCTGATATACGCCGCTCAGTTTCTGGGCACTCCACTTTGTGATAAGATTTCAGGCTCTGATTTGTTGCCCTGGTTCTGTGATTATCACCGGGATAATCCAGAGGTGAAAATCTATCTGCTGGGTGCTGCCGAGGGTGTTGCTAAGCTGGCGCAGCAGAAAATCAATGACCGCATCGGTCGTGAGATTATTGTAGAAGCTCACTCTCCATCCTTTGGGTTTGAGAAAGATCCTGACGAATGTGCTGCCATTACCGAGCGTATTCGTGCATCCTCAGCGAATGTTCTAGTGGTTGGTGTTGGCGCTCCAAAGCAGGAGAAATGGATTGTTAATCATCGGGATGCCATGCCTAACATTAAAACATTTCTAGCTGTTGGTGCGGCAATTGACTTTGAGGCTGGCCATAAGCCTCGTTCCCCTGAGTTTGTGACTGAGCTTGGTCTGGAGTGGCTTTATCGCACCATGTCAGAGCCTAAGCGTCTATGGCGACGTTATCTAATTGAAGACATGCCTTTCTTTGGATTAGTTTTTCAGCAGTGGCTTGCGGCTAGAAATAATCGAAAAGTCGCTTAGGACTAAGGACTGAAACCTGACGGTTATTAGCATTGAAAACGATTTTCATTACGGCAAGAGCCCCTAGGGATTTCAAATACCTAGGGGCTTTTTTTGTGGAAGCTGTTTTAAGCGGCCAGCTGTCCGCAAGGTCTAGAGCGGTCTAGAGCTCTTCTATATAGGCATCCTGTCCCTGGAGGTTGCGTAGTGACGGTGAGCTTTGATTGATAATGTAGGGAAATTGACCGGTGACTAGGGGCACGATTAGACGACTGGACTGGTCAACCTCAAGCGCGGCCATAACATTTTGAGCGATTGCGATCGCATCGGCCCCCTGCCATCGAGTTAGCCAAACCTGCACTTGATCCATCGACGGGTTTCCATTGGGGTCGGACGAGACCGCAAACATATTATTTCCGGGATCAATGGTCATCCGCTGAGCCAGGCCTGTTTTCATCACCTCAAATGATTGACTAATCACCGTTGCCTTGACCGTATGCTCAGTGAGGCTACCGGTGCTTTGGGCATCTCCCCATACCAGCAATTTATCCCCGACGTTAGACGTGACTTGGCCCTGGGTGGCAGTCACAATCGCTAAAACAACAGGCCCGTGCGATAACTGTTCTAAAAGACAAGCAAAGATTTCGAATGAAGACGCTTTTGGGTTAACCGTCGTCTGAGTCATAAATAACAGTGCCCTTAGAGACACTACGATTGGGTGGACGATGGAAGCGAGTAGAGCTGGTTAGCCTTCCTTAGAAAGTAAAGATATATTATGGCAATCATCCTTAAAAAAGACATCCGTTGCCCTGTGGCAGGGACAGTTAAATAATGGGACGTTGCTGGTCCCTTAGATCGATCTCCAGGGTTTTGCCATAGGACATTTCTGATCGGGTAGCAGCAGCAATGGCCCCGCTCCCTTTATATTCTTCATGCAGGACATCGGACAGACCGCAAAAAATATTGGCATTATTGGTGGTGGACAGCTGGCCTGGATGATGGCCGCTGGAGCCAGGGCCCTGGAGCTAAGCCTGACGGTCCAAACCCCAAATGCATCAGATCCAGCGGTGAGCATTGCTGACCATGTGGTTTTAGGGGCTGTTGCCGATGCAAAAACCACTGCCCTGATGGCAGAGCGCTGTGATGTCATTAGCTTTGAAAACGAATTTATTGATTTGCCAGCACTGCAGATACTAGAACACCAGGGCATTCGGTTTTACCCCCAGCTGCGGTGTTTGGCCCCACTATTAGATAAGTACGATCAGCGGCTGTATTGCCAGCAACTGGGACTGCCATCCCCCAAATTTGCCACCTTAAATTCAGCGGCAGATATTCCTCACGTAGAGACCAGTGTGGCGGCAGTGGGGCTACCGTTAGCCTTAAAAACCCGTCGCCATGGCTATGACGGTCAGGGCACATTTATTCTTAAAGACTTAGCTGCGGTGCGCGACACCTGGGCCAAGCTAGGCCATCAGCCCGTTTTATTAGAAGCTTTTGTGCCCTTTGAACGAGAGCTAGCTGTGATGGTGGCGCGATCGCAAACAGGAGAAATCGCCCTTTATCCAGTAGTAGAATCCCAACAAATCCAGCAGGTCTGTCGCAGAGTGATTGCGCCAGCGGACGTTAGCGATAGCGTTCGGCAGCAGGTCTCCCACATAGCCACCACCCTGATGCATCAGCTAGATGTGGTGGGCATCTTTGGCATCGAGTTGTTTCTCACCGCCAATGATCGGGTCTTGATCAATGAAATTGCTCCCCGCACCCACAACTCAGGCCATTACACCCTCGATGCCTGTCAAACATCACAGTTTGAGCAACAGCTGCGGGCCGTTGGTGGCTTATTCTTGGGATCGCCCGATCTCAAATGCTCCCAGGCATTGATGGTCAATCTCCTCGGGTTTGAATCATCCACCTCAGACTACCCAGAAAAGCAAGCGGCCCTGGCTGCCCTACCCAATGCCCATCTCTACTGGTATGGTAAGGGCGAATCTCGACCAGGTCGAAAACTGGGCCATGTCACCTTGACACTAGACCGTCACCACACCCGAGAAGAATTGGAGCAGATGATTCAACAGGTGGAAGCGCTATGGTATCCAGAAAACTTTTAAGATTTAGGCTCGAAAAGCTATAAGTTCTAAATTTTAAGTTTTGAATTTATGTTGTTTAAATCCTTTCCCATAAGGGAGTTCTGCCACCTTTAACTCAAAATTCAACACTCAAAACTGATGGGTAAACCATTCCCGAAATTTTAGGCATGTTCTTTTATTTGAAATATTGATTGGGGAGTGTGAAACCGCTCAATCATCCCTATCGATCAACCCTTGTCGATTTACTGGGACAGTTGGTTATGATTACTTTAGTTTCACTACGGCGTTGGTGACTGCCAACAATGTTTCTTGATCTATGCTTTTCACTTAAGGGCATCGGTTAGGAGTGCGGTGGCAGTATACCGGGCTTGTACTCGGAAACTATAAGCCGCAACCACGGGCCCACCTGGATTTTCCAGGTCAAAAACTGAGGTAAGACGGCGTTGCGGTGAAACTTTTAAGATTTGAAAAGCTCCTGGTCTATTGACCAGGGGCTTTTTTGCTGTAGGTAGCAGAATCCGGTAGTATTATGGGTATTGTTGATGGGTACAAATATACTATCCCATGGTCCAGTATACGATTCCCCAAAGTCCTGAAGATGTTTTGATCACCGTTTCTGGACGCGATTCGGCTAAAGCCCGTGAAAAGGCGATGGATCAGCTGATGGAAATGCTGGGTGATGGTAGGTTAACGACTGACTTGAATGATGGTTTTACCCCAAAGGATTTTATTGAAGTGAAAGAACACAAAACAGAGCCCACAGCAGAAGAAAATGCAATTGTTGAAGCAGTGCAAGTTCTGAGCAACCTGGCGAATTTAAAGGTAAAGGTGCAGGGCTCTCGTAATGAAGCCTTAAAGGTCAGAGAGCTGGTGGATTTACTCTTTACAGATGATGTGATTGAGGACGATCAGCTAGACGAATTAAAAAATGGATTTAAGGTGCTCAAAACCTTCGCGCAAAGCAACCTGCGCTATCGTGATGCCCGCTCAAATGCAGAAGAGGCTCGCAAAGTGTTAGATGCGGCTCTGGGTAAGTAGTTGGCCCGTATTTATCGGTAAATGCGATCGCGATCATTACCAATAAAGTTTAGCCGCCCATGGCCAGCAATGTGGGCTTGGGGCTTATCACCTTCGGGAATGGCGGTCACTCGAAAAACATAGATACTGTCTAAACGGGGATTGCGCTGTGGCCGTAAACCAACCGTGACCAGTTGTCCTGGAGCAACCGGTGGCTCAAAGTTGACGGTGACTGCTTTTGTCTCCTCATCAATGGATACATCGCTTACCCCCAGAGGGGTGTCAACATCATTAGGGGTACCTGAAAATGCCACAGTGTCCTCTAAACGGTAGGGCTGTAAATAACGGGTGAGATTTTGAGGGGCGATCACCATACTTTGCAGTGGGGCATCGGCATCAGTCGGCAGATCCAAAGTAAAGAAATAGGTAGCCCGACGACGCATAACGTTGTCATTGGTGGTAAAAGCGTCGAGAAACTGAGGCGGTCTTAAAAATGCCGTTGTGCCATTGGCGAGTTCTACAGCCTGGGCTGTGGTTGTCAGGGTAGCTGCGGTGATGGATAGTCCCAGGCCCATGGCCCAATAGCGGAGATTCATGATTCGTGTCCTTGATTGCCGGTGGTCTCTCTATTGTGGAAAATTTTGTGGAAATTGTGTGTTGTCAGCAACAGTCGAAGGAACCGCCCAGGTACGACATAATATGAAGGCGATTTCTGCGACTGGATTAAGTGGAGTATGAGTCAGCACTGTCCTGAATTATTAGCGCCAGCGGGCACCTGGGACTGTGCTAAGGCGGCGGTGGAGAACGGTGCCGATGCCATTTATTTTGGGCTGGATCGGTTTAATGCTCGGATGCGATCGCAAAACTTCACCGAGTCCGACCTGCCGGAACTGATGGCCTTTCTCCACCGCCGAGGTGTTAAAGGCTATGTCACTTTTAACACCCTGATTTTTCCTGGGGAGTTAGCCGCTGCAGAACGCTACTTGCGCACTATGATTGCTGCTGGCGTGGATGCTGCCATTGTGCAGGATGTGGGCATGTGTCGTCTGATTCGCCACCTGTCCCCTGATTTTCCCATCCATGGCTCCACCCAGATGACGGTGACATCAGCTGCCGGAGTGGAATTTGCCCACCAGCTGGGGGCTCAGCTAGTGGTACTGGCGAGAGAATGTTCTCTCAAAGATATTGAGAAAATACAACAACAAACCCAGGAGATTGCCCTACCGCTGGAGGTGTTTGTCCATGGGGCGCTGTGTGTCGCCTATTCCGGACAATGTCTCACCAGTGAATCTCTCGGTGGGCGGTCGGCCAACAGAGGTGAATGTGCCCAGGCCTGTCGGATGACCTACGACATGAAGGCGGATGGAGAACCCATAGATCTGGGGGATAAACATTATCTTCTGAGCCCTCAAGATCTCTCCGGGTTACCCGTACTGCCAGATTTAATTAAGTCCGGTGTTAGCTGTCTCAAAATTGAAGGCCGGTTAAAAGCACCGGAATATGTGGCTAATGTCACACGGGTATATCGTCAGGCGCTGGATCGGGCCTGGCAAGACATGCCTGTTGCAACACCGTCTTCGATTAAGCTAGGCAACCGTCCGATTTCCTATGAGCCCACTGCTGAGGAGGGCTATAACCTGGAGACGGCCTTCTCCCGTGGTCTCTACACTGGCTGGTTTCGCGGTATCAACAACCAGGAGTTAGTCCATGCCCGTTTTGCCAAAAAGCGGGGGGTGTATCTGGGGAATGTGGTGCAGGTCACTAAACAACAGGTGCAGATTCAGACCCAGGTGCCGGTAAAGGCCGGAGATGGCATTGTGTTTGATTCGGGACAACCTGATACCGATCAAGGGGGGCGCATCTACGGTGTTGAAGAGAAAGGTCATCATGTTTCTCTGAGCTTTGGTAAGCACGACCTTGATTTGCGACGGATCAAGCCGGGATATCGGGTATGGAAAACATCCGATCCGGAGCTGGAGAAGACCCTGAGGCAAAGCTATGGTGGCAATCAGCCACAGATACAACAACCTATCGATATTGAGGTGTATGGCAGTGAAGGGGAGACGGTTGTTGCGATCGCAACCGACCCTCAGGGCCATATTACTAAAGCCTCCTCTGAAAAACTGTTGGAAATAGCCCGCAACAACCCCCTAACAACAGAACGACTAAAACAACAACTTGGGCGGCTAGGAAATACGCCATTTAAACTGGGAAAATTAGCTAACCATCTGGATAATGGTCTAATTGTGCCAGTGAGCGAGCTAAATCGCCTACGGCGAGAACTGGTGGCGCAATTGCTAGAGCAACGGGAACGGCCACAGGTGTGGGAGCTGGCGGTGGAGCGATCCTATGGAGATTTGTTGCCGCAGGCAGGAGATAACGGTTTAGAGTTGGGTTTGGCAACAGGAAAATCTACGGAAAGAAGCTGTTTTGAGGGCTCAACCCAACCTACCCCCTCCTCCCTCTGCTCCCCTACACCCTCCCTCATCCCCCTTGTACGCAACCTTCCTCAACTACGCGCCGTACTAGCATTGGACCTAACAACGGTCTACTGCGAGCTGGAAAATCCGGTGCATTACCGAGATGCGATGGCCCTTAAACAGGAACTAAAGCCTGACGTCAGGCTTTTTGTGGCCCCACCCCGCATCACCAAACCGAGAGAGCAGTACATTCTCAAACAGGTGCGTCAGTCAAATGCCGATGGCTATCTGGTGCGCAACTATGACCATCTTCAGTTTTTTGCCAATCAGCCCTGTATTGGCGACTTCTCCCTCAATGTAGCGAATCCGATTACGGCCAATTATTTCAAGCAACAGTTTGGCCTGGAACGATTAACCGCTAGCTATGACCTGAATGTGACCCAGCTGCTGGATTTACTAGGTGTGACCCGACCCCACTGGTTTGATATCACCATTCATCAGCATATGCCGATGTTTCATATGGAGCACTGTGTGTTCTGTGCGTTTTTATCCGATGGCACCGATTTTACTAACTGTGGTCGTCCCTGTGAAAAACATCAGGTAGTGCTGTGCGATCGCACCGGTACAGAACATGTCCTCCAGGCCGACGCTGGCTGTCGCAATACGCTTTATAACGGCGTTGCCCAAACCGGAGCCGAGTTTATCCCTCGATTGATTGAGTAC
>JBCCJR010000139.1:0-11851 GCA_039045805.1 Cyanobacteria bacterium P01_C01_bin.118 | reverse complement strand
CTACTACAAAGGTGTACTCAGATACAAAACTATAAAGGTAGCGATCGCAACCGTTGAGCGACGAGGACATACCCCAACGGTCGTGGTTGCTACAGGTTTGTAGTTTTCTACAAAGCAATATCAATCTTTTTAAGCAGTAAGTTAGTGACTTTGATCATTTCAAATTTTCTGTGTAGAAAATATAGTAAAACCGTGGACAGATAAAAACGCTTTTTGAAGCGTTCTGCACTCAGTACAAAAATCAGTTGTCACTACCATTTCTGTGAGGAAAAGCCAATGTCTCCTGCTGTATTGATTTTTCTACCTCTCACACTGCTTTTGCTAATGTCCAAAGGTGCTGGCACCCAGTCAGTCAAGCCTACTCCTAAAAAGACCACCTCTGGAAAAGTCATGGGTGTTCTGACAAAGGATGGTAAGTTTGTTCCTCTAGCATCTTCTGCTGAGCACGCAAATATTAGCACCAACAGTTTTGTTCTTGAGCAAAATGGTCAACGTTATCTGGTGGCTAGCCTTAACGATTAAGATTGACTTGGCTTAATAGATAACCTCAATGGTTATCCAAGACTAAAGTCTCGTTTTCTCAGTCCTGACAAAATTGGAAACAGAGTCGCCGTAGGTTAACTAGCGGTGCTCTGTTTCTTCAGTGCTTATAGAAAGGGTTTGTAGCTGTTCACGAAAGTAAATCCGATAAAGATCACAAAGAGGCTGGGTTTTGCCGTCGATAAGGTGCACCAACCCCATACCTTTAGCTAATTGAGTCAACCTACTTAAAGAACGTTTTCAACGTCGTACCCGAATAACCCTCCGGGTATGCCTTCGCTCCGCTTCGGTAATGCCCAGCGAGGGCGTGAGAAGACTCACGGAGCGAGCGAAGTGTCTACTGCCTTGGATAAAGATAGTGTTTGATTTGGATGCAAACGCCTTATTAAATCCTGATTCCTTATCGAACTATCGCAACTTTAATGAGGTGTATAACAGAATAGAAGAGTTTTTAGACGAGGTGTATATGAAGAAGAGAATTCCTTCTTCTTTGGGCTAGCTGGCTTGTTCTTTGAGATTATCTGTAAGTTTTGAGTTGCCTAGATAACTCTCCATAATCATTGGGTCATGTAATAGCTCTCTCGCTGTACCCGATTGCACAATCTTTCCTGTTTCTAAAAGATAGGCTCTGTCTGCAATTGCTAACGCCAGGCTCGCCATCTGGTCCACTAGCAAAATGGTGAGTCCTTCATTTCGTAGCTTGGCCAGCGTTTTATAGAGCCCAGTCACCAGCTGTGGTGCAAGGCCCAGGGAAGGCTCATCCAATAGTAACAACTGGGGGCGCGCCATTAGCCCACGGGCAATTGCCAGCATCTGTTGCTCACCGCCGGAGAGTAGCCCAGCCTTTTGATGCTGTCGCTCCCGCAGGCGAGGAAATCGGTCTAACATCTGTTCTATGTCGTCGCTAATGTCTTTATCTTGTCGATAAGACGCTCCCAGACGCAGGTTATCTACCACGGTCAGGGTTTTGAATACCTGGCGACCTTCAGGCACCAGCACCACTCCTCTTTTTGCCATTTGGTGGGCTGCAACGTTAGATAGCGACTGTCCTGCAAAGGTGATTTTTCCCGACCAGGGCGGCAACAGATTGACCAGGTTCTTGAGTAGTGTGCTCTTGCCTGCGCCGTTGACACCTACAATCGCCACCAGTTCACCGGGATAGACCGCCAGCGAGACGTCTGTTAGCACCTGCAGTTTGCCGTAGCCTCCAGTCAGATTGGTGGCCGTGAGTAGGGGGATATCCTTCGTTTTTCCTGGCCGCTCCTCGACTCGATGCGGGGATACGGTGTCTGCAGATGTCTCTGTACCCAAGTAAGCGGCCAGAACACGCGGGTCTTGCTGCACCTCAGCGGGTGTCCCCCAGGCGATTGCCTCGCCGCTTTCCATGACCAGCACCCGGTCTGATATGTCCATCACCAGGTCCATGTCGTGTTCAATCAAAATTACCTTGATGCCGCTGCTGGCAATGCGTCGAATTAGCTGAGCCAGGGCCGCTTTGTTGGCGTTGCTCAGCCCCGCCGCTGGCTCATCCAGCAGCAGCACCTGGGGACCCGTAATCAGCGCCCGCGCCAGTTCCACCAGCCGTCGATCGCCAAAGGACAGCGCGGCTGCAGACTGGTGAATATCGCCCTGGTAGCCGACAAAGGAGAGCAGCTCTAAAATTGTTTTTTGCGCATAGCGACGGCCTATGCCAAACAGGGCTAGGGGCACAGGCCCGAGAGAGGGGCCTGCTGCAGCGGTGCGGAGATTCTCTATCACCGATAGCGAGTTGAACAACCGCGTTGCTTGAAAGGTGCGGCTAACGCCAAGAGTGGCAATCTGTTGACTATTAAGATCCGTAATGGGGGTACTTCCCAGATGAATACTGCCAGCCTGGGAGCGATAAAAACCGCTGATGAGATTTAGCAACGTGGTTTTGCCTGCACCGTTGGGGCCAATCACCGCCGTTATGGTGCCGGGCTGGGCCGTCATACTGACATGGTCTACGGCGCGGATGCCGCCAAACTGAATGCTGACGTCCTTGACATCCAGGGAGCTGGGGTCCTGCCGCCGGGGTAACGGCAGTGTGGCGGGTGGTTCAGGTAGGGGGTATATCGGCTGGGGCTGATTAAATCGCCGAAAAGCACTCATAATGCCATCGGGAGCCAGCCGCAGCGTCAGCAGCAGCAGTAGTCCAAATACCAACAGCTGATACTCGGCAAAGTCACTCAGAAACTCCGGCAAAATCACCAGCACCAGTGCCCCCAGCACCGCACCTTCCGCTGCGCCAAGACCGCCTAAAATCACCGCCAGCAAAAACAAAATTGAGCGATGAAATGTAAAGCTGTCAGGGCTGACAAAGCCCACAATTGGGGCAAAAAATACGCCAGCAACGCCTGTAAAAGCGGCGGAGACCGCAAAGGCCACCATCCTTATGTACAGCGGATTTAACCCCAGGGTGGCAGCAGCGATCGCATCGTCCCGCACGGCTCGCATGGCCTGTCCCCAGGCATGCCTTTTGAGCTGGGCAAAAGCGAGGGTGGCCAGTCCGGCCAGACCAATCACCAGCAGCACCGTACTGCGCAATGAAGGTGTGAGTCCTAGAAGTGACGGTTTGGGCATGCCCGTAAGACCGCCAAACCCGCCAGTGAGATCCACCCACTCAATCAAAATCCGCTCAACAATGATGCCAAAGGCGATGGTGACCATGGCCAGGTAAGGGCCACTCACCCGTAGGGCCGGTACCGCCAGGGCAATCCCCATGCCCGCTGCCGTCACTATTGCCATGGCCAGGGCGGGCCAAAACGACCAATCGGCGTTGAGCATCAGCAAACTGCCGGTGTAGGTGCCGATGGCAAAAAATCCGGCGTGACCAATGGACACCTGCCCCGATAACCCCACCAGGATGTTTAGCCCCACCGAAACCAGTGTGGTGACGCCAATCATGCCTAATACAAACAGGTAGTAGGTGTTGGGGGCCAGCAGGGTGAGCGCGATCGCAATCCCAAAAACCCCAACACCGATCGCAAGCCTTACCATCGCTATACCTTCTCAATCTGGGCGCGGCCAAACAGCCCATTGGGCCGCAGCGCCAGCACCGCAATTACTACGGCAAAGCCAACAATCTCCCGGTAGCTGCCGCCGAATAGCCCTGCTGCTAAAGATTCCACCACCCCGTAGCCCACCCCCGCGACCATAACACCCCAGGGGTTGCCGAGACCGCCAATGATGGCGGCGGCAAACGCCTTTAGCCCCAGCAGCGTCCCCATGGTGGCAGACACGTTGGTAATCGGGGCAATTAGCATTCCAGCCAGGCCCGCCATCACCGTAGATAGACCAAAGGAGAAGGCCACCAGCCGCTGCACCGGCACCCCCATGATTTTGGCGGTTTCGGGATGCTCACTGACGGCCTGAAACATTTTGCCCATCAGGGTTTGCGTAAATAAAATCCGGAGTGAGATCGCAGCCACCAGCCCCACCACCGGAATCAGCAACTCCAGGGGAAAGACACCAAACCCAAACACGCTTACGGGGGCTGCCGCTAACGGCGACGGATAGCCCCGCACCTCTTTGCCAAAGGTGACCATCGCCAGATTCTCAGCAATGATGCCTAGGGCGATGGTACTTAGCAGCCAGGCATTCGAGCCGTTCCTGGCAAAGGGTCGCACCACCCAGCGCTCTACCACCATCCCGAGGACGGCACAAAGCAGCAGGGTCACGATCACCGCCAGCCAGGCCGGTAGCCCCCAGGTAATGTTGAGGCTATAGCACAGCACTGCCCCCACCATGACAAACGCTCCTTGGGAAAAGTTCATCGTGTTGGAGACGGCATAGGTAATCTGAAACCCCACGGCAATCAGACCATACATGCTACCAATTGCCACACCGGAGAGAATCTGTGGCCACATTAGGACGCAGTGGGAACAATTTTATTCCCCTCCCACTGCACCAAAATATAGTCGTCCTCACCGAGGGCGTCTTGGTCGTCTGGGGTAAAGGGCTGGTCGTAGGTCTTGATCAATCCCTCGTAGGTGGGCAGATTATAAAACGCCTCTCGCAAGGTAGGCCCATCAGTGCTGCCAGCCTGGCTCAGGGCCAGAGCCACCAAATGCATGGCATCGTAGGAATTGGCCGTACCCACAGGGGCCAAAATCTCCTCTGGACCGGACAGACCATACTTTTCCTGTAGAGCCGATAGCACCTTCTGGCCCACCGGACTCTGATCGCCATAGAAACTATAGGTCTGAATAAATGTGACCTTGTCAGCGGCCTCTTGGCCCGCCAGCTCAGGGAAGCGCCCGCCAGAAATTCCCCAGTGGGAAACCACCGGCACATCCCAATCCAATCGGGTCAGGGACTTCATCATCTGGGCTCCCGGCGCGGCATTGGCCACCAGCAGCAGGGTCTGTGCGTCCGCATCTTTAAGCCGCGTGAGCTGCGCTGAGATATCGGTATCGGCGTCATTAAACTTCTCAATGCCAACAATCTCAACGTCGTATTCAGAGGCCCATTCCTCAAATCCCTTTTGATTGGATTCTCCCCAGGGGTTGTTAATCAACACCAGACCAACTTTAGAGGCATTTTTTTCCTGGTTGGCGTAGCGCATTAAAAAGTTGTCCACAATATTGTCATTTGCAGACACCCGAAACGCGTAGTTGGGCTCGTAGTCATTGCGGGTGATGCCGGTAGCGGCGGCCCATACCCCCATGTAGGGTGTTTCTAGCTCGTGAATCACTTCCAGCATGGCCAACGAAACGGGGGAGTCAAGACCACCAAACACAACGGCCACGTCCTCCTGTTCAATCAGTTCGCGGGCCGCAGCCACCCCCTTGGCAGGAGTAGATTCATCGTCGCGGATCACCAGCTCAATGGGACGGCCCCCCATAACGCCACCATTGGCGTTAATCTCGTCAATGGCCACCTCCAGACCCCGCGTAATCGACTCACCCGACAGGGCAGAGGGACCCGTGATGGCGGCTACCAGACCTAACTTCACCGGTTTACCGGCAGCGTCTGCCACCTCTGATGTTTCAGACGAGCCTGCGGTCGATGGATCGGAGCCAGCACAGCTGGTCAGCTTGGCAAGTGCGATCGCAGAACCAAAGCCCGTTAGACCTTTGATAAAGACTCGCCGCCGGATAATACGTCTTTGGGGTATGAAAGCCATCGGAGAATATTCTGTAAGAAACAGTAAGATATGCCAAAGGTTAACGCTAATTACGACGCCTTCAGGTCAATTTGAGTCGATATTGAAAGTAATATGTGGGCAACCTGAATCTTGTCGGTTCATTTGAGATTACCGCAAAAACTACAATATCTTTAATTAGCCAATAGTCTGTCAACTCCAAAAATATACGGACACGGAGACATAGGGATGAAATGATGCGGAAATCAACGGTTGCTAAAGAACTCCACTTCTCCGTGCCCCTGCTGCTTACTGTCTCAATAGATACCAAAATCAAAACTTGATGGACTCTTGATGCACTATTCAGGGGTGTATCGAGTCATAAAAATTACTAACGTCAGAATTCTAAACTGGAGATTCAGTTGACCATCGCTAGAATGAAATCTGGAAGCCTGTAGATATCTCGATGACAAAAGGGACTGATGATGATTAAACGACTTAAAGGGTTACCCACCAGTCAAAACTGAAAATTTGAATGAATGCTGAAGAATCTTTTCTAGACTCCTCAACTCCCGAACTTTCCAAACCAGAGCCTTCCAACTTATCAGCTCCTTTCGATTGTATGCAGCAGCTGGTGATGCAGTCTTTAGAGGCCATGGCTTGTTATGGTAAAGATCTCCGGTATTTGACCATCAGTCCGCTGCTGGCTGAGCTACTTGGCTGTAAGCCTGAGTATCTGCTGCACCAAACCAATGCCGACCTGCTTAACCTGGGCCAGCGGGTGGCTCTTTCCACTTACTGGCAAGAGGTTAACGACGCCCTTATGACCGTCCTTGAGCAGGGAACGTCTCAACGACGCATCCACAGCATTCCAATCAGGGCAAAAGGGCTTCGGTATGAAACCACCTACACCCCCCTAAGAGACGCCAGCGGCCAGATCTGTCACATTCTCAGCATCAGTCGTGAAGCGTCTATCCAGACAAAGTCACAAGCAGTCTCCAGGTCCCAACCTGGGTCGCGGCAATCTTCTAATGAGTCCACCTCGGTTCCCATTATTGCCGCAGAAATGCCAGAGCCAGGATTGCCAACTCCCAAACCTGTTGGTTCAAAACAGACCTTCTGGAGCTTCAAAGCACCTACCCGAGAAGGAAAAACGATTGTAGCCAAAGCTGGTTCAGTGCATGAGACCACCGAGTTTCTGCAGCTTGTGCTTGATAACATCCCACAGTACATCTTTTGGAAAGATCGTAACTCTATGTACTTGGGCTGCAATCGCGGCTGGGCGGGCATGGCTGGCATCGGCGACCCCAGCAACGTCGTCGGCCTCACAGACGATGACCTGCCCTGGACCCAGGCCGAGCGGGACTGGTATCTAGAATGCGATCGCCGGGTGATGGACACTGACACCCCCATGCTGCGGATTAAACAGTCCCAGAGGCAGGCTGATGGTCGGATCAGCTGGCGCGAGACCAGTAAGCTGCCGCTACACGACGATGATGGCAACGTCATTGGCCTGCTCGGCACCATCGAAGATATCACCGAACGCAAACTGGCTGAGGACTTGATGGCCCGCTCTCGGGAAACATTTCAGCAGCTGGCTAAGCAGAGGGAGCTACTCAATCAGATCTCCACCCAAATTCGAAAATCGCTTAAACCTGATGTTATTCAGCAAACAACCGTTCACGAAATTCGTCAGCTGCTCAACGCTGATCGAGTGGTAATTTACCGCTTCGAGCATGACTGGCGCGGTCAGGTGATTGTAGAGTCCGTTGTTCCGCCCTGGTGCTCCACCCTAGGAGACCTTGGTGCGGACGACTGCTTTGCAGAAGAATATGCTGGACGCTATCTTCAGGGTCGAGTTAGAGTCATCAACGATATCCAAACCGCTAGTGTCGATCCCTGCCATCGGAATTTCCTCAGACAGCTAGAAATACGGGCAAATCTGATCGTACCGATTCTTGTCCAAGATGGCCTTTGGGGGTTGCTGATTGCCCATCAATGTGCGGGGCCTCGGCAGTGGCAAGAGACCGAAATCGAGCTGCTGCAAGCACTGGCTAGTCAGTTTGGGGTAGCGATCCAACAGGGCGAACTCCATGCCCAAACCAAACAAAGCGCTACCATTGCTCAGCAACAGGCTCAGCAGTTGGAAGTGGCCCTGGAGAATCTTAAACAGGCCCAGTCACAGCTGATTCAAACGGAGAAGATGTCAAGTCTCGGTAGGATGGTCGCTGGCATTGCCCATGAAATTAATAATCCTGTGACTTTTATTTACGGGAATGTGGACCATCTTAAGCAGTATTACAATGATTTGACAGACCTAATTGCCCTTTATCAAAAGCATTGCCCAACACCCCCTCCGGTCATCGCTCAGCAAATTGAGGCCATGGAGCTGGACTATGTTTTGGAGGATCTAGATCAGGTTCTCCGGTCCGTCGAATTTGGAAGTACGCGGATTCGTGACATTGTGATGTCGCTGCGACGGTTTTCACGCCTCGATGAAGCTGACAAGAAAGCTGTCGATATTCACGAGGGCCTCGATAGTACCCTACTGATTCTGCAGCCCCACCTCAAGACCATGTCCAATTATTCTGAAATTAAGCTGGTTAAAGAGTATGGTCATTTGCCACTGGTGGAATGCTATCCCAGCCAGCTTAACCAGGTATTTATGAATCTAATTGACAATGCCATAGGTGCCCTTAATCAGCAGATTGAAGCAGGTGAACGGACCCAGCTCGATGGGCTTCCCTACATTAAAATTAGTACCCAAGCTAACGATGGCCAGGTTGTTATTGCTATCTCGGATAATGGACCGGGTATTCCAGAAAGGCACAAAGAGCGGCTATTTGAACCCTTCTTTACCACCAAACCGGTGGGCAAGGGGACCGGTCTTGGTCTGGCCATTAGCCACCAAATCGTAACTGAGCGCCATGGCGGTTGTCTCACCGTATTATCCACACCAGGAAACGGCACTGAGTTTCAAGTCGCGATCCCTATTCACCAAAGCGATTCTTAAACCACCGTCCCCTCAGGTAGCGAGGCGATATGCTGAGCAATTTGCCCAGGATGGGTCAGCCATACTACATCGCTATGCTGGGCTGCGTCCTTGGCAATATGGGTAAGGGCTCGCCGCAGATGACGCAGGCGAAAGGGTTGACCCACAATGTAAGCGTGCAGGGCAATGCCGTAGACCAGTGGCTGTTCCTGAGATTGTTGCTTCATCTCGTCATACTGGTCAATGATCATGTCGGCAAAGTCTGAGGCCGATGTGCGACGCACGGCAATCGCTGGAATATCATTGATTTCCTGGGGGTAGGGCACCGCTAGAATACGACTTTGCCGGGTGTTAAACCAAATCGGCTGATCGTCACAGCTCCAGTCTAGAAGATAGGTATATCCCGCCTCTTGCAGCAGGTCTGGGGTAAGGGGGCTCTGGGCAATCCAGGGGCCGAGCCAGCCCTGGGGCACTTTGCCCTCATGCTGAGCGATAATGTCGGTTGTTTCGCGGATCAGTTCGGTTTCGTCTGCTTCAGACAGGATGCTCTGGCGTTCAGAGTTAGTGCGTCCGTGGGCAACAATTTCGTCATTGCGATCGCGAAATGCCGAAATCACCTCAGGGCAATAGTCGTAGAGAGTAGAGTTAGCCAAAAGCGCAACGGGTAACCCCAACGCCTCAAACAGCTCCAACAGTCGCCACACCCCTACTCGGTTACCGTAGTCTCGCCAGGCGTAATTGAGTACATCAGGCTGAGGCCCACCCGGTGCAAGTTCTGCTCCCAAACCCTCTCCAAAAGCGAAGTGTTCCAGGTTTAGACCGATGTAAACAGCCAGCCGCCGACCATTGGGCCAGTCATAGTTGGGCCGGTGAACAATCGCAGAATAACCGTAGCGTCCATGGGTAGATAACTTCACCCGCACCTTTCTAAAACATCTATCGGATGGTATCACAGATAAATATCAGCGAACTGCCTACCGCTTTTGTTACGTTAAAACAATCAGGCGTAGGGGGGCGGGAAGCAATTATGTACGTTTCATCACCGCAACATGGGTTGTTGTCTGTGGTTCTGCAAGGGTGATTTTTCTCTCATTGTCTCCCAATAAATAAATTCGCCCGCTCTGCTTTGTTAAGGGTGGCGTTATGCGACTTGCCACGCTATTTTCTCCCCTGCCCGTAACGGCACAAGTTCAGATTTAGTCAGAGACACCGCATCAGGAATACGCCAGGAAGTTTTAACCAGGGTAATTTTCTCAGTGTTGCGGGGTAATTGGTAAAAGTCTGGACCATGGAAGCTGGCAAAAGATTCTAGTTTATCCAGGGCATCAACGCTTTCAAATGCTTCTGCATAGAGTTCCATGGCATGCAGGGCCGAATAACAACCGGCACAGCCGCAGGCGGTTTCTTTTCGATCACGGTCATGGGGCGCGCTATCGGTCCCTAAAAAGAATTTAGGATTACCCGAGGTGGCTGCTTTTAAAATAGCGCGACGGTGTTCCTCGTGTTTCAAAATTGGTAGACAATAGAAATGGGGGCGAATTCCCCCTTTGAAGAGAGCATTGCGATTAAATAACAGATGTTGGGGCGTAATCGTAGCAGCGACATTGTTATTTGCCACGACAAACTCTACGGAATCAGCGGTAGTAATGTGCTCAAGCACAATGCGCAATTTTGGAAATCGCTGTCTAAGGGGAACTAAATGCTGTTCGATAAATAGTTTCTCGCGATCAAATACATCCACGTCTTGACCAGTGACTTCTCCATGGAGCAGTAGTGGCATATCCACCTGTTCCATGGCGGCAAAGACGCGATCGCACCGACGAATATCTGTCACCCCAGAATCTGAATTAGTGGTAGCCCCGGCGGGATAGTACTTTACCGCCTTGACAAACTGGGTCTCTTTGGCGGCAATGATGTCGTCAGGGGTAGTGTTGTCCGTCAGATAAAGCGTCATCAGCGGCTCAAATTTTTGGCCCGCTGGGATGGCGGCGAGGATGCGATCGCGATAGGCCGCCGCCTCTGCTACCGAACGTACCGGTGGCTTTAGATTTGGCATAATGATAGCGCGGGCAAACTGCCGCACCGTATGGGGTAAAACCGCTTTGAGCATAGCCCCGTCCCGCACATGTAGATGCCAATCATCGGGCCGGGTAATGGTAAGTTTTTGCATCGCAGTGGTTATAAGCAAGGTTATTCTCGACGTCCTCACCGGGGCTCAGACTTTATCTAGCATAGATGCCAGACGCTCAACCGTTGCATAATTTCGAGCAGTGGCAGCAACACCAAGACTGATCCAAGTGTGCATGGGGTTAAGGCTGATGAATTGTTTAGAGTTGAGGGTGGCAAAATGTTGAGAGCAGACGCGGCTACAGATAGAAAAGAATCACCAGCTTTATCAAATCACTTTTAGGTAGATATTTTTCCTGATTCACTTTATCCATCAATGCTTTTGGCTTAATCCAGCAAGCGTCAGAAAAATCGTGTGGATTATAAATGGGAGAGTGTTCATATTGAATCTCATAAACGGTCATAAAGGAAGAGCAATCATGGATATAGGGGCTAAGATGTCCTAAAGATCGATAGCTAACTTGGTCTAGTTCTAGGTTAAGCTCTTCTCTTAGCTCACGGATCAGGGCCATTTCATAGCTTTCTCCACTGCCTACATATCCACCCACACTGACGTCTAAACCACTGGGGAAAAGAGTTTTATGGGGTGTCCGTCGAGGTATCCATAACTCTCCCTTAGCATTAATTAAAAAAGCATTGATCACACGATAGTTAGATAACTGTTCCTGAATTATGACCGAACGCTGTTTCTGACCGATAACGTTGTCATCTTTATCCACTATATCAATTAACTCATCGGAGCACATTGGCGTTTGATTGGTCGGTTGCTTTGTTTGGTCCATACTGATCTCCTGACGTGCACTACACCTTATGTTAGCCAGGAATGCTCCAGGGTTATGATGCTATTGTGCAGCTCTGGGGAGACGTCCACTATGACAGAATTACAGCCATTTCTAGAAAAATTACACCAGCATACAGCTGGTGTAGAGACGGGTAACGTTGCATCTTACATTCCAGAGTTGTCCAAGGCTAATCCTGACTGGTTTGGCATTAGCGTTGTTACCACCGATGGTCAGATATTTAATGTGGGCGACACTGACCAGAAGTTTACGATCCAGTCTATTTCCAAAATCTTTTCCTATGGGTTG
>JBCCJR010000138.1:0-12149 GCA_039045805.1 Cyanobacteria bacterium P01_C01_bin.118 | reverse complement strand
TCAAAGGATTGAGCGTGGGTCTGGGCAATGGCTCCAGCGCCAATCAGACCAAACTTTACGGGCTGAGTAGTCATAGGAAATATCTTGTATAGGGCTAAAGACTGTGGGAAAAATCTGAATTTTGAACGGGACGACCCTGTCAAAAATCAATGAGATCAAGGCTGCCCCATTCAAAACTCTTTTACTTGAGGGCTGCGATCGCAGCCTTGATGGATTGCGCGATATAGTCCACATGCTCCTGGGTATAGCCCTCGTTCCAGGGCAGTACCAACACCCGCTCTAACCCAGCATAGGTGCCAGGAAACTTCGCCTCGTCATAATCAACAGCCTCAGGACGAGCCACACTAAAGGGGAAACGAGAGTTGCCAAACGTACGCTGATCGCGAAAAACCTCGCAACAGAAGGCCGGTTTCTGAATATAGCGAGGAGCTGAGAAAATACCCCGATTCTCTTTTAACCACTTGGCCAGACCGACAGCACCGTCGGGAATAACCGCTGCATCGACACTGAGACAGTACTTCCAATAAACATGAGTGTTATGGGGCTCATGGTGAGGGGGCGTTACCCCAGCTAGATCTTGCAGTTGGCTAGTCAAGTTGTCAGCAAGCTGGCGGCGTTTCTCAACCACTCCCTGCAGTTTAGGCAGTTGGGCAGCGGCCACGGCCCCTTGGAGTTCAGTCAAACGATAGTTAGGTGCTAAGAAATAATGATCCGGTTTGGTATCCCCGTAGCCCCAGGCTTTGTTAATAAACAAATACATCCGACGGGCGAGCTCATCATTATTAGTCACCACAATGCCACCTTCACCCGTGGTAATGTGCTTACCCTGTTGCATGCTGTAGCAGCCAATATCACCAATCGTGCCCACAATCTGATGGCGATGGGTGGCTAAAAATGCTTGGGCCGTATCTTCAATTACCGGAATATTGTGAGACTTGGCCAGAGCCATAATCTTATCCATCTCACAGGGATTGCCAAACAAATGGGTGACTACAATAGCCTTAGTGCGAGCACTGATACACTTTTCGATGGTCTTGGCAGTGACATTCCAGGTGACTGGGTCAATATCTGCAAAAACAGGCACAGCACTCTGATACAGGATTGGAGCTAGGGCTCCCATATCGGTAACGGAGGTAGTAATAATCTCATCACCAGGTTCAGGGTCGATAGCGGCAACCGCAGTATGTACAGCGGCTGACCCAGATGAACAAGCATAGGCATACTTCACGCCAAACATTTCGGCAAACTTCTTTTCTAAAGCCTTTACAAAGGTACCTTTAGTGCTGGTTAAAGTGCCACTATTAATAGCCTCTGTTAACAGCTGAATCTCTTCTAAACCGAGAGTTCTACCTGATGAATTTTGATCTGAAGGTAGCTGCATCTGAGTTGTTCTAGGGATCATTCCAACCATTTTATTTAAGCTCCGTGATTTATTTATCTAATTACAAAATCTGGGTGACTTATTAAATCTCGTCTTTTAAGGGCGGGTAGACCGATTGATTTGAGTTCCCAAAAAGAAACTCTCTTCAAAATAATGTTTCATTTGCATTGCCAACAGTCCCAGACTCAAAAACTGGAACGATAAAATTAGCGTGATCATTCCCAAGAAATAATCGTGGGGATATTCCACAAAGGTGTAAGAAATTAAATCAGAAAAACCAGTTCCAGCGGGAAGAATGCTAAGGGCTTCCAAACAGTGCACGCCGATATGGGAAAACACATAAGCAGCCCCCAGTGATAACATTAAACCCGGTAGTAGGAAAAACATAACGGGTCGGAAAATAAACCCGTAAAACATCACGGAACTGCTGTGTCGTAAAATTTTCATACTAGATTTACGACGCACTGGCTTTGACACTGACTGTGGACGATTTTGGATACGCCAGCACAGATGTCCAGGAATTTCTACAATTGGCACCCTAAGCATGCGAGCTTTGTAGAGAATCTCCGGGTTGACATCCATGCCCATTGAGCGAAAGCTTAATGACTTGATAAAAGAAGCTTCATAGGCTCTCACCATGCCAGTTAGTGTGGCCACATCTCGCTTTGCAGCCAGGGACAAAAACCGATTTGCCCATACACTGAGCATTAACCGAAACCAAGGAACATTAGAGACTTTTCCCCCCGACATGTAGGGCGAAATCACCACCACTTTGGCCTGGGTTACGTGGATTTTCTGAAGCAGTTGTTCAATGTGCTCAGGGGCATAGCTTAAGTCTAAATCAAGGGTGATAACATATCTCCCACGGCAATGTTCGAATCCTGTTTTGAGCGCCTGCCCCAACCCTTGGTTCAAACGATGATGCACAACATTAATGCTAGGATGTTGCTGTGCAGCCAATTCTGCAAGTGACCCCGTGTTATCACGACTGCCATCGTTAACAAGTACAATCTCCCAAGAGTACTGAGCTTCTATCGTATGCAAATAGTCGCATAGAATACTGAGATTGTCCTCAATAATGGCGGCTTCGTTGTAGGCAGGTACTAAAATCGACACAAAGGGACTCTCTGTTAACTGTTGTGAGAGTTGTTTGTGTTGATAAGACTCGATCGGTGGCTGAGCAGAACGCTGAGATATTTGAATAGATGAACTCATTGTTTCTTTTTCCGATTCAACCAGTAACAACAGCTATCCCCACATAACTTTCGTTACCTATCAGCCGGGACAGTTAACTTCTCAAAGCGCCCTGTAGATCCTTTGACCAATGCCGTACCTGGCAAGAGCAAAGTGTAATATTTGCCCCGCTTAGTAGCATGTCCCTCTATTCCCTCCGTAAGTTCCTTAAAATGACATGAAGAAATTAATAACTATTCTGATCAGTACAACCTCGTAGTAGTATCAATTTTTATTCCTCAGTCAAGGTAATATTTGCTAAATATGTAATGTAGAATTTATACCTAGTCAAAGACTTGATGAAGCGGCTGAAAAACAGGTCTTGGGCGCAAGCACATGTGGCAAGCGTCTCGGATGGGTTGAGGTTGTATAGATTCGAATCCTATTGCCTGATGGTTTGGAATAAAGTTGGCCCATGGGCTCGACCTATGGCTAGGTAGTAATCTTGTAAACCTCTACATGGCAGCGCTTTAAGACAAGTGCGCAGTAAAAATACACATTGGATTACAAAACAGAACGCAACTAGCCTGATATATTAGTGATTTCCTAGTGTCCAACGGTTGATAGGGGGGTACCTCCACTGATAGTGCATTTTTACACCTACGGTTGACGGTGGTGGCCTATGTCTCCTGAAGATGCCATCACTCTTGTTGATAAGCTGCTTTCACCCTATCGATTAACGGCTATCCAAGAGGTCGTTTTTAGACGGTGTTGGCAGGGATCGACCTATGCACAGATTGCTGCCAGTGAAGGATACGACGCTGATTATGTTCGGGTTACAGGCTCTCGGCTCTGGCAAAAAATTTCCCAGGTGCTGGGAGAGCGAGTGACTAAAAAAAATATTCATGCAGTCTTGCGGCAGCAAGCCTATAAGTTGCATCAGCCTGCCACCCTTGACCCTTGGTGGCCAGGTGCAGATTCAGATACTACGTTTCCAGGTAGCCCTTTGCCCTTAGGGAGTTCTCTATATATTGAAAGGCCGCCTGTGGAAAGTCAGGCCATGGGTGAACTTTTAAAACCTGGAGCTCTACTTAGAATTCGTGCACCAGAACGATGGGGAAAAACGTCCTTAGTCAATCGTCTGGTAGCCCAGGCCCAAAAACTTAATATTCAGGTGGTTCGGCTTAATTTTCGGCAGGCCGATAGTGGGGTATTAGCTAACTTTGATAGATTTTTGCGCTGGTTTTGTGCCAACATTGCCCAGCAGTTAAAGCTGACGACTCAACTGGATGATATTTGGAATATTGATTTAGGTAGTAAAGTTAGCTGTACTAATTACATGCAGAGCAGTGTTCTAAATCCGCTGCATCAACCGTTACTTCTGGTGATTGACGATCTGCAGGCCGTGTTTGAGCACCCCGCCATGGCCCAGGAGTTTTTACCCATGTTGCGAGTTTGGCATGAAGAAGCCAAAAATCTTACCGAGTGGGGATATCTTAGGCTACTGGTAGCCTACGCAACAGAAGCCTACATTCCTCTGCAGATTCATCAGTCTCCATTTAATGTTGGCTTGCCCTTGCGGCTGCCAGCTTTTACTCTCAATCAAACTCAGCAGCTAGCCCATCGCTATCGTATTCCCTGGGATGAAGAACTCATTGCTCTTCACCAGCTAGTAGAAGGGCACCCTTACTTGATTCATCTGGCGCTCTACAACCTTAGTGTTCATAACATGGAGTTAACTCAGCTGATCAAGGAGGCACCGCAGCAAAGCGGCATTTACAGTGACCATTTGCGGAGCTATCTCGCTATCTTTGAAGCTGAACCAAATTTAGCTCGGACATTTTATCGAGTTATTAATCAAGAGACGGCCACTGAGCTAGAACCCATGACAGCCTATCGTTTAGAGAGCATGGGTTTAGTTACTTTGGTGGGAAATACAGCCACTGCTAGCTGCAACCTTTATAGACAATACTTTGGCGGACGTTTAGGAGTCGAGTCGAGCGATTATGTTGTCTGACAGTGACTTTGACAGAGGCCGCAGAGCCTGAACACTTGCAAACACCTCTTCCGCTGTGTAGGGAGAACAGACGTAAGCATCGGCTTTACTAGCAACATTTCTGCGTTCTGCACAGACAATTACCGGCAAATGGCTGAGGACAGGGCTCCGCTTAATGCGGGCACAAATGACTTCAGCATTGACCTTGGTTGATGAATCAATGACAACTAATTCAGGTGAAATAAAGCTCAAGAGAGGCAAGAGAGCCTTTCCTTCGTCCACTTTGAAGGCAGACAACCCATGCCAGTGCAACAAATCAGCGAGCAGCGTTTGAGACTGATCCGTATTTCCAACAATTGCAATAGCTTTCATAACCTGCTCTCCTGTAATCTTTCAAATCATCTAGCGGCTAACGGTGTAACGCGGCAATAAAGCCATTGGAAAAAAGAAAGAATTAAATAGGACCAAAAACGACAGCCGTGAGCAAAAGTATCCTTTCAAACCCTTGCTCAACGACGATGATGAGTATTAACGTTTTTCTTGACCGCAGCGTTAGTTGCAACCAGGCTGCAGGGCGACCGATAGCTGATGAACTGACTTGCTATGAAAGCAATTTAAGGGAAAACACCGAAATTGTGTAAGGTGAAAAAAGTAATTTAAAAGAATATCCTGATCGTCATCCTAGATACCCCCACTACATAGTTGACGATCGGCATCAGACAGGTTCTCTCCATGGGCGAGGTAATCATCCAACCAACGGCAGCCGTCGTCCAGTAGTTGTTCAAAACTACGGCTATCTTGCCAATCCCACAGAATGATTCTGCGATCATGGCCGCTGGAAATCAGGGTTTGCCCATCTGGGCTAAAGGCCACTCCCCATGTGGGACCATTGTGACCATATAGGGTAGTAACCAAGGTGCCGTCCTGTCGCCAAATGCGTACAGTTCGATCGTAGCTGCTGGAGGCAATCAGCTGTCCGTCAGGGCTAAATACCACCCCATGCACTCTGGCCTGATGGCCGTTTAGGGTGGCTATGTAGCCACCTGAAATTGACCAGATTTTGATGGTGTGATCGGCACTGGCCGACGCAATCATTTGACTGTCTGGGCTGACGGCCACTGCCCAGACGGGGGCTCGATGACCGTGGATGCTTTTAAGGAGTTCTCCTCGGCGATTCCAGATTTTGGTAGTGTGGTCCCAACCTCCTGACACCAGATATTTACCGTCGGGACTGTAGGCAATGCCATAAACCCGATCTCGATGGCCCCTTAAAGTTGTCACCAAATCGCCATTAGGATTCCATAGTTTGATGGTTTGATCCCAGCTGGCGGATGCGATTTGCTGTCCCTCTGGGCTAAAGGCAACGCCCCATACCCGATCTCGATGCCCTTTGAAGGTTTGTAAAAGGATGCCTTCCGGCCGCCATAGTTTGACCGTCCGATCCAAGCTGGCTGAGGCCAGAAATTGGCCATCGGGACTCAAGGCTACCTGGCGCACCCGATCTGTGTGATCTTGTAATACTGACTGTAGATTTCCCTGCCAGTTCCACAGACGAATGGTGTGGTCCCAACTACCAGCGGCTATGGTTTGCTGATTAAGGACCAGGCTGGTAACCGGTCCTTCATAACCATGGAGTGTTTGGGGAATTTTGTCTAAACGCCACAACCGTACGGTAGCGTCGTCGCTGCTGGAGGCTAACACATTGCCATTAGGACTAAAGTCGACACTCCAGGTGCCTGCATCGTGCCCTTTTAATGTCGTGAGCAGTGTGCCGCTGCTGGTCCATAGCTTGATGGTGTTATCCCCGCTAGTAGAGGCTAGCTGGCGACCATCGGGACTAAACTTAACATTCCAAACTCGATCTTCATGGCCTTCTAGGGTAATGGTTCTGTGCTCCCCCTGGGGACTGCCCTGGGGACTGCCAATGGTGCCATTAGACGGGGTGAGCTGCCAAAGTTTGACCGTTTGGTCGTCGCTAGTGGAGGCCAGGATGCTGCCGTTGGGGTTAAATGTCAGGCCGTTGACGGCTCCTTGATGACCTTTAAGTTCCTTTAAGAGTTTGCCGCTGGTGGCTTCCCAAAGTTTGATTGTTTGATCTTCACTAGCGGTGGCTAACGTCAGGCCATCGGGACTGATAATAGCTTGGGTGACGCTACTCTTATGGGCAGGGATATCCAACAGGATTGTGCCCGCTCGATCCCAAAGTTTGAGATGGCCATCTTCTCCAGCAGTGACCAGAGTTTGGCTGTCTAGAGAAATGTCTACAGCATTAACCCGGCCTTCGTGCCCCTGTAGATTGATGGGAGGGGCAACGACGGTGGGGATATCGTTGTCATATCGAATGGGCCAGATTTTGGCGGTGGTATCGGCACTGGCGGATACTAGATATTCACTATCGGGGCTAAAGGCAACATCCCAAACAGCATTGGTATGACCGCTGAGGGTAGTAATCAGCTGACCGTCGGCGTGCCAGAGTTTGAGGGTATTGTCCCAGCTAGCAGAGGCTAGATACTGGCCATCAGGACTAAAGGTAACGCCGTAGACTGGGGCTCGATGTCCCCGCAACTGATTGGCCTCGGTGATGCTCTGTAGGGTGCGGCGGAGGCTTTGTTCTACCTGTTGTTTGACGCTAGGTTGGGGTACGGGCAACCGTCTTAGTTTTTGAGCCGCTCGTACGGCCTCAAGCAGCGACTGGAGGCGGTGATCTTGATTAAACAGGGCATCGGAATAGTAGCTGGCAGAAAGAGCCTGGTTGTTTTGGTTATCTTGTCGCGTCAGCATGGTTTGTCGCGATTGGCGGTAGGCTACCATGGCCACGCTCGTAATACTGAGGAAAGCCATTCCCATCCCAATCAACAAGAACCGCTGTAAGGTGACATTGCGTTGCTGAGCTTCGAGGCGAGCTTCAAGTTCTTTGAGCCGTTCTGATTCTAAAGCTTGTTGAACTTCTTGTCGATCAATGGCTCCACTATCGGCTAAAAATTTATAGTCTAAATCACTGAGTTGTTGGTCTTTGGCCCAGGTCTGAGCCTCTACTAAAGACTGACCACGTAACAGCCGTGATCGATCTTTGTGTCCAGAGTTTATCCAGGCTTCAAATGCCTGAGAATAGGGGCGTAGACGGGCGAGATTATAGTCAACCCAATGGTCATTAAAAACCTCTCGATAGAGTCGATTACGAATATCGAGGTGACTGGCTTGTTTAACAACTAAACCGGACAGCAGTAACTCTTCTCGAAGATGATTGTCTTCGAGGGAAAGAGAATCGCCAGATAACAGTTTTTTATATCGTCCCAACAGGCGGCTAATTAGCTGTGGTTGGGAGAGTAGACGTTCTTGGATAATTCTGAGATGGGGGGGTTCGTCCTGGGATTCCCAGTTTTTGATTAGCTGAGATCGCACCAACCCATCCACCCAGGGCTGTTCCACATAGATATCAGTGCGCGGTGCCAGACGGTTAACCACCATTTGACAGAGCTTCTGGGTCAAAAAAGGTTGACCGTTGGTCCATGCCAAAATATGACCCAGAGTTTCTACTGGATTGCTAACCCTGGGCGATAGCCATTGGCTCAGGGGCATAGCTTCGTCCAGGGTAAAGCCGCTCAATTCTATGGCGGTGCCGATATTAAATGGTGTACGATTGGGATTTTGACAGAGGTCAGTGGGGGTGGCCACACCAAACAAGGCAAAGCTCAGACGACGATAGTCTGGATTGTCCACCCGCTGGTTGTAGCAATAGCGAATCAGAGTAAACAAGTCATCGGCGGCAAAGGGTAGAGCCAGGACACTGTCAATTTCATCAATAAAGATAACGATCCGTTCCGCCGTAATCTGTTTGAGCACCCGATCTTTCATAAATCGCTCCAGGCGATGTACGGCGGAGAGACTATCCTCCTGTTCCCACCATTGCTGAAAGTTGCCACTGAGCCTCAAACTACGCCAGAGTTCTGCCGCAATGCCCATGTACCACGTTTCGGCGACAGCGTTGTCACTCCCTAAGTTGGTTAGATCAATGGCGGCACAGCATACACCATCCTGTTCCAACCGATATTTGGTTCTCACCCGCAGGCTAGACTTCCCAATCTGTCGGGTATTAAACACATAGCAAAATTCTCCTCGACTTAAACTTTCGTAGAGGTGTTCGTCCGCCTGGCGTTTGATATATGTGGGGGCCTGAGCATGAAGACTACCGCCAACTTGGAAATAGGATGTGGTTGTAGTGGTCATGGGTTTAGGGGCGGGGGGAGTGGGCAATGGGAAAGGTCTATTCAAGCACTAATTTAGCAATGGGCGCGGTGGTCTGTTGTTTACGAAAGCGGATGGCTTGTTGGAGCAGCTGCCAGGCTAGGGGCGAAAAGATGGCAGGAATGCCAAAGTTAAAGGCGCTGGAAAACTGCTTTTGTTTGAGGGCAACGAGCATCCAGTGGAGGCTGAGGTACTGGCGAATGGTATTTAGAGTGGGGAGTTTATCCCGGTGTGTAGAACTAACATGCTGATAGATACGCTCTTTGATCAAAATATTAGTATCTAGTCGTTTCTGCAGGGTGATTTTTTGATCATAACCACCGGGCCAGACGGTGCGATAGGTCAGACAATCATTGATAAAGATGGCATCTCCGTAGTCCGCCACCCGAATCCAGGAATCAATGTCGTCGAATCCGGTCATGGTCAGATCCCAACCGCCTGATTTAAGAAAGGCATCTCGACGCACGGCCACCTGGATAGGGGTACCAAAGGGAACGACTTCTAAAAACATGCCATAGTGAATGTCGGTCTGGGGAATGTAAAACACCTGGCCCGGTCCCGTAATGGGTGTGCGGCTCAATTCCTGACCGTTGCCGTCAACTTGGGCTGCCTGACAGGAGCAGATTACGGCGGTGGGTCGTTTTTGGATTGCGGCCATCATGGTTGCGATACAGCTGGGGGCCAGATAGTCGTCATCGTCCACCAGTTTGATCCAGGTGCCGGTGGCCCGCTCCACCCCTGTGTTGACGGCACCGGAATGGTTGGCATTGGTGGGGTTACGATGGTATAGCACTTGGTCCCCCAGGCTTTCTACATAGTCTTGGGTGCCATCGGTGGAGGCATTGTCCACGACGATCACCTGACAGGGGACGGTTTGGTTGAGGGCGGTTGCGATCGCGCGCTTTAACAGCTCCAACCGGTTGTAGGTGGTAATCACAATGCTGAACGATAGCGTATCTGAATCCATCCTTTTTGGCCTCGTTAACCGCTTCCAGTTATTGTGCCAAATCAATGGGGGAGTCTTTCAGCTGAGGGGATATTTCGTCAGGGGTAGCCTCTAGCTCCCAACCCTAGCCGGAATCCCATGATGTAGATGCGAAGTCAAACCCTGGGCAGTCAAAAATTCGGAAATGTAAAGTTCGGAATTCTGAAGTCGGAAGGGGGACACTTTCCGAACTTCGAATTCCGAACTCCGAATTCTGAAATGGCTGATGGTTCTTAACTAAATCTTTCTAAGTCAAAAATTAACCGTGGGTTCTAGAAAATCTGAACATTTTTCTATTGGTCGTGTAGCTTTAAACATTTTCAGTCTTGCTTTAGGAGGGGCGGTCACCATCGCCACCTTTTGTGGATTAGTCGGTAGCTGGTGGTGGCGATTTGAACTTTTAGACCATTTTCGGTGGCAGTACTGTTGGCTATTGGCCATACCATTATTGATTGGTTTGTGGCAGCGGCAGCGATGGAGTTTGGTATGGCTGGTGCCGCAGGCAATAAACGGTGCTTTGATTTTGTCCCTGGCCTGGCCAGTATTGAGTCGGGCTGCTGACGGTCCCAGTCTGACCGTGCTCCATGCCAATATTGATCATAAAAATCCGCAGCCCACCGCTGCCATTGAGTATGTAGATCGCCAGGTAGCCGATATTGTTTTTCTCCAGGAAATTACGCCAACAACACTGCCCTTAATCGTCGAAGGATTGCACAACTATCGTCTAGTAGCGGCTGAGCCTAAAACAAACTCCCACGGTAGCGCTATGTTTGTGCCGTTAGAGTCCTCGTTAGAGATTGTTCAAAAGCACATTATCCAGGTACCCAACTATTCTCAGCGGCCTCTACTCACCGTAGATATACGGTTTGGCGAGACTATTGTGAGCCTGATGAGCGTGCACATTACCCGGCCTGGTCATGCGGGAGCATCAAGGTTTCAAAATATTGAGTTTCAATCTGTTGCTGACTGGGGACGTAGACAGATTGACGTGGGTAAATCCGTGGTGATTATTGGTGACTTTAACTCTACGCCGTGGTCCCAACGTATCCGGAATATGGTGCGTCGAGGGAATTTAAAGAATTCTCAACAGGGGTGGATCTGGCAAATGACCTGGCCCGGACATTTATCATTTTTGTTTCAGATTGCCATTGATCACTGTTTGCACAGCCCAGATTTAATTACTCAACATCGTACGACAGGACCCTATGTGAGGGCAGATCATTTACCTTTGACAATAACTTTAAGTCGTCGGGCCTGATTGTCTGATGTATTGTATAGCAGGGATAATTGTATTGAGATTTGGTGTTGATTCTGTTAATTTATTGGGCTTCTCCAATATTGTTCAAGAATATCCTGAAACTGTGGCTATTTGTAGTAGTTCTAATTGGTAGATGCACCCTGATAACGTCCTTAGTCCTTATGGGCTAGGGATTTTTTTTTGCTTTATTTTTATCTTTGACAACAGCTTGGCGTACATAGTTCACAATATCAGTGATCGCTGAAAAGCATAGATAGCAACAGCTATGTACGCAGCAACCTGCTGAATACATTCAGCAGGTTGCTACAATTAGTCAAATTTGTTGCATTAATTCCCTGATGAAGCCATGGGTTCTCGTAGTTCTAATTGGTAGATGCACCCTGATAACATCCTTAGTCCTTATGGGCTAGGGATTTTTTTTGCTTTTTAGAAGAGTCTTTGGGAGACAGTTACCTAAGTCAGGAAACGTGTAGCTTTATGGGGAAACGTTTTTAGTCGGATAATTTGATCCTAATACATTTCATATTTCAAGAACTGACAGGGAATAGACCCGTTATAGATGGGTATTTTTCGGGCAGTTCTAAGACCAATGCACTTAGTCAGGGCTTTGTTGCCGCTGAGAATATAGGCGGTCCAGCCTTTAAAGCGCTGTTTGAGAATATCTCCCATCTGTTTATAAAATGGGGCCAGGTTTTCTGTTTTCCCTAGACGTTCTCCGTAGGGGGGATTACAGATGAGGATACCGCTGTCGCTGGGGGCTTCGATGTTGGCAAAGTCCGCATAGCTAAATTCGATGTGGTCGGCAACACCGCTGTAGTCTGCGTTAGTACGAGCGTTGGTGAGTATATCCAGGTCGCGATCGCACCCCATTATCGACACCCCTAGCTCACTGCGCTGTCGTTTCTTCGCGGCGGTCACCACCTGCTGCCATAGGGCTTCGTCATAGTCCGGCCAGGTTTGAAACCCAAAACCCTGGCTGGTTTCATCGCGAAACAGACCGGGGGCAATTTTCAGCGCCTGTAAACACGCCTCAATGGGTAAGGTGCCCGACCCACACATGGGGTCTAGAAATGCTACCTGACCGGACCATTCTGTCAGCTGGATCAGGGCG
>JBCCJR010000137.1:0-12195 GCA_039045805.1 Cyanobacteria bacterium P01_C01_bin.118 | reverse complement strand
TCTATAACCGTGCTCAGAGTGCCTTACAAAAAGGCAACGAACTCTTGGCGCGTGAAGCATTGAACCGCAGGCAGAGTTATTTAGAAACCGCTAAAGCTTTGGAAGGCCAGCTCAAACAGCAGCAAAGCAGTGTTCAAGAACTCAAGACAAACATGCGCACTCTGGAGAGTAAAATTGCCCAGGCGCGTACCCAAAAAGACATGTACATTGCGCGGGCGCGCTCGGCTAAAGCCAGCCAGAAGCTCAATGAAATGATGACCCAGTTCAATGGGGGTACCTTTAGCCAGGTGGAAGAAAAGATTTTAGCCATGGAGGCCGATGCTGCCGCCGCCTCTGAAGTCAACCAGCTTAGTCAGGACTCTCTGGAACAGAAATTCTCAGCTTTAGAAGCGGGGCAAGCTCCAGAGGAAAGCAAAGTAGATAATGAACTGGCTGCCATGAAGGCACGGCTACAGTTGCCTGAAACCTAAGGCAGTGGCTATATCTTTAAAGATTTTTGTTGGTTATTCGATTGCTTGTAGACCGGCAGCGTAAAGTGAAAAGTGCTGCCTTGCTGAGGTACAGAATCTACCCAGATTTGGCCATAGTGAGCTCTGACAATGCGTAAACACAGCGCTAACCCCAAACCGTAACCATCCTGGGACTGATCTCGCTGCAGACGAAAACTCTCTTCAAAAATGCGAGCCTGTTTATCAGCCGGAATTCCAGGGCCAGTGTCTTGAATACTCACTTGCACTTTCTGAGTAGTGCGGTGTAATGCCGTAATCGTCACCTCCCCACCCATCGGAGTATATTTCACAGCGTTATCCAAAAGGTTTACGACGACTCGACGCACCTGGTTGGGATCAGCATGCACCTGTGGTAAATCCTGAGGAATATCCAGGCTAATAAACTGCTCTTTATCCTTAACCTTGGCCATCATAGAATCCAACACTTCCTGGCAAAGGGATTGTAGGCTGAGTTCCTTGGGAAAGATCTGTAGCTCCACACTGGGGCCATGGGCCGCCTGCAAAATATCCGTGATCATACGGTCAATGGACCGAATTTGAGTCTTGGCATTACGTAACAGCTGTACAGTCAGCTCTGGTCGAAAGCGGGAGCGTCGCTCTTTGTTAGGGTCATATCCCATTTCCAACGTCTCAATTGCAATCGAAGCCGCTGTCAGTGGATTGCGTAAATCATGGGCCAACATTGCAATGATGCGGTCTTTAAAGTCTAATTTGGCATTTGCTTCAGCATTAAGCTGCTTTAACCGAAAAATTTCATCTGACAGGTGAATGATTTCTGTTGACTGAGCGATGGAAGTATCATCCAGGCGACGGTCATAACCGTCCCCGTTATCTTCTATAACCTCTGCTTGCCAACGAGACCACCAATAATCGATTTGAGAGATAATATCGCTGCCTGTCAGCGTTTGTCGCCCCACTGATGAAATTTTGATCAGAGTAGGCGTCACAACCAGCCGGAAGTGTTCGGCTAGATAAGGTTGCTCGCTAACATCAATCACCTCCAAAACTGGAGAGATGTGGCCTTCTAAACTCTCGACATGCTGGCGTATTTGGCGAACCTGCTCAGTAGAACTTGGCCGCTTATCGATAAACAGCAAAAGCTTTAGCGGCACTTCAAGGGACGGCATAGATGAACGTTCTACTCCTGCTCAGCAATACGAAATATCCATGGCTGGGTGCCTTGCTAGCCAGACATCTTCTTAGACTACATCTTTCCAACCTTAGATGGTGGTTGCGCTTGCAAAGAATTTTCGAGCTTTGGCCATTGGTAAAGGCCCTTGAAGGACTCTATGCCACTTCCAAAAGTCTCCCATCCGAAATTAACTATCGAGCAATTGTAGAAGACCATAGCAAGTGAGGCGCCACTCTAAGTTTAGATGCAATCGTTAAAGAGATATTAAAGGAACCGACTCAAATCGGTTCACAATGAACTTCTCACTTAGAGTGATATAAGGAGTTTGCTTTTTGATTGCGTCTAAGTCATTCGTGAGCGGTACTCAGTAAAAGCAGTGAGGCGCGGTGGTTATGCAGAGTTTAACGGGTATTCAACGCTACATCCATCCAGTTAAGTCTATTCGAAGCGTTCTACACAGCAGTGCTCTGTTGATAGGATTTGCGACATTGCTCGCTGCACAGACTGCTCGGGCAGTTCCTCACGCATCTGTAGAAGCCGATGCCCCCGTTATTCAGCCACTGCTAGCTGAGACAGTTCACGTTGCTTCTGAGCGTCTAACTAACGGCGTTTATCTCTTTGGAGAAAAGCCGTTGCCAGATCAGCTACAAACGGCCTACATGATTTTTGAAGCCAGGGCTGGAGAGGTGGTTGGTGCCTTTTACTCGCCGCATTCCTCCTTTGATTGTTTCCAAGGACATATACAAAATACGCAGCTGTCTCTTGCAATCACTGAGACATATTCTCAGGAAGAGTATGCTTACGCCTTAAATCTTGAAGATACAGCGGTGGCTGGTCCAGGGGGCAACCAGTTTGCCATAGAAGGATTTCATCAAATTGACGCAATTAGTGACAATGATATGCGTATGCTCAGCACCTGTCAGGCTCACTATAGTCAGACGATCTAACTGCTAGCAAAGGGCGTTTGTCCACTATCATCAGTTAGCCAGTTTGGGGCAGCTTCCGTTTCATCAGCTACAGTTTCTGCTGGCTAGCTATTTTATTTTTTTAGTAGTATTAGCCATTTTCCTAACGACGTGTTGACTAATGTCTTGGCCAATCGCTAAGGCATTGTTTTATCGTAGGAAATGAATATCTCTAATTCTCTTCTTGGTCGTAGGTGTGAACGCAGCAGAACAAGCCCGCAGCATCGAATACGCAAGTAAAATAGCCGCCACCGTCGGTGCCTTTAAAGGACAACTGCCCGACTTACGCTCCGATCTAAAGCCTTGGGCTAACGATCCTGACACTCGGGAGCTGGTTGATCCCGACTCCATAGATATTGGTTTTCACTTTCCTGGCTTTAGCCGCTCGTTTAACTGTCGTAGCCTATTGGTACAGATTCGTCTTCATACGATGGAAGAGGATGAAGCGGCTAGTGCTATTGCCAGCATGGTCAAGGTGGTTGGTGTGGAAGTAGTGGGCTTTAATCATTTGGGCGAACAATGGCATCTTTCAACCATTAATAACTGGCAATTTGAAGGGAGCGCCCCTCCACAAACGACAGCGGGGGAAAAAATTAAGGCCTGCTGTCGACAGATTTTTCAGGTGTTTAATCCTGAACTCGATGCTTAGACTGATGGTGAGCAGTAGGATAGTTGAGTACATTGCGACTCAATTTAATGAAGACCGTTATCCCCGTCGAGCTTCCCCAAATTCAATACGACATTAAAATTGCCACCGACGGTCTCCAGTATTTAGGTCCCTGGCTATCTGCTATTGGCAAACAAGGTAAGGTTTTACTGGTTTCTAATCCTGTTATCTTTAAGCACTACGGTGATAGGGCACTAAAGTCCGTGATAGAAGCAGGATTTGACGTTTGCCAATGCATTTTGCCTGCTGGGGAACGCTATAAAACCTTGCGCTCTATCGAAAAAATCCATAGTGTCGCTTTTGAAAATCGACTAGAGCGTAGTTCTACGATGGTGGCACTGGGTGGAGGGGTGATCGGTGATATGACCGGCTTTGCTGCTGCTACCTGGCTCAGGGGTATTGCGGTTGCTCAGGTACCAACCTCATTATTGGCCATGGTGGATGCATCCATAGGGGGAAAAACGGGTGTCAATCATCCCCAGGGTAAAAATTTAATTGGAGCCTTTCATCAACCTAGTTTGGTCCTCATCGATCCCACTGTGCTGACGACCCTACCTGGCCGTGAGTTTCGTGCTGGTATGGCCGAAGTGATCAAGTACGGCATTATCTGGAATGAAGGGTTATTTGAACAGCTGGAACGGGCAAAACGTCTTGATCAGATGCGTTATGTCGGTGAGGAATTGCTACACGATATTCTCAAGCATTCTTGTCAGGCCAAGGCCGATGTGGTGAGTCAAGATGAAAAAGAAGCAGGGCTGAGGGCCATTCTGAACTACGGTCATACTATTGGCCATGCAGTAGAAAGCTTGACCGGCTATAAATCCGTTAACCATGGTGAGGCGGTGGGGATCGGAATGGTGGCAGCAGGTGCGATCGCAGCCCATATGGAACTTTGGCCTCAATCCGCCAGTGACCGACAGCTTGCCATTCTCGATAAAACTAATCTACCGACTCGGCTGCCTGCAGCCCTAAATATCGACGATATCCTGACTACCCTGCGCAGCGACAAAAAGGTCAAATCTGGTAAAGTCCGCTTTGTTTTACCCCAACATGTTGGCGCAGCCTTCGTCACCGACCAGGTCACCGACGATATTATCCGGACCTTGCTAAATAAGATGTTCTAAATAAAACAGGCCTGGATTTTTGACCAGCAGGTGGTTCAGGTCTAATGACGCTTTAGGAGCAAATCTACGATGCAAACACAAGATAAATCTACTGTTAAACTCGAATTTTCGACGCGTACTGCTACCGTCACTCGCACCACTAAAGAAACCGACGTGACCGTCACCCTAAATGTTGATGGCACAGGCCGATGTAGTGCCAATACCGGCATCCCATTCTTGGATCACATGCTGCAACAGATTGCTTCCCATGGTCTATTTGACCTTGATATTCAAGCAACTGGCGATCTCTTTATTGATGACCATCACACCAATGAGGATGTGGGTATCACCTTGGGCATGGCCCTGCATAAGGCCCTCGGGAACCGCCAAGGCATTGTCCGATTTGGTCACTTCGTCGCCCCCTTGGACGAATCCCTGATTCAGGTTTCCCTGGACTTTTCCGGTCGCCCTTACCTGGCCTACGGTCTCGACATCCCCACCCAGCGTGTAGGCAATTATGATACTCAGCTTGTGCGTGAATTTTTTATGGCCGTTGTTCACCACAGTTTAATGACGCTGCATATTCGTCAGCTTGATGGCATCAATTCCCACCATATTATTGAAGCTACTTTCAAAGCCTTTGCCCGTGCCATGCGCATGGCAACTGAGATTGATCCTCGCCGTGCCAATGCCATCCCTAGCTCAAAAGGTGTTCTTCAGGTGTAGCTGAGGCTTAACTCAGAGGTAATAGCAGAAAGCTATCTGGTCCTTGATTAATCACAAGGGTAATAATCTGATGTTCAATTGTTGGTATGATATCGGGTAATTCTGCAACAGTTCCAGAGTTAACTGTATAAGCTGGAAAGCAAGCACCGCTAAGGCTCAGACGCAAAGCTTGACCAGCTTTGAGGCGAAAACAGGTAGGTTGAAGTGGCACTGTCACCAGGGCTTGCTGGGACGTAAACACGCGCCTGTAGCCCTGCGTTAAGTTAAAAACATGACCATCAGGCTGCACAACTGACAGAACGGCGCACACATCATAACTAGGTGCATTCGATTCAACCTGTAAAGTGACCCTTACCTCACCAGCAACAGCAAGCTCGCTTTCCAATAGTGGTGTTGTGTAGGTGAGGATATCGCTACGACCATCTAGGGCTGTGCGATCGCAACTTCCCCCAGGCCAACTGACATGACCTCCCAACGCGGGCACTGGTCGCCACGGATCGTGTACCAGCACATCACTGGCAGCTGTAGTCGGTGCAGTCAGCACCAGCTGCCCGTCATCCTCTCGCATCCCTGCTAGACCAGAACTTTGCAAATAGTAGTTCCGCAGTTCACTATCAGCGGGCCAGGTATCAAAACGTCGCCAGCCATGGCCACCCATTTCAAATAAATTTACTGAAGTCTGCTCCAATCCCCCTTGCTCTTTTAGAAAATAGTTAAACCACTGTACCTGTAACTGATCGATAGGATTCATTGCCTCAGGGCCAAAATCAACCTCCCCCACTTTTCGACTCCAGGGCAGATGCGTCCAGGGGCCTATCCAAAAATTTTGAGCATACTGACTACGACCCGCCATTTCCCTAAATAGCCGAATATCACCGGTTAAATAGGGATCAAACCATCCCCCCACATGGAGCATGGGCAAATCCACAGCACTCAAGTCAGGACTGAGGGATTGCCAATAGTCATCAGGCTGAGGATGGGCCAGCCAGTCATGCCAGAACGAGTCGATTGCGTATTGCTTTAGTACTTCTGGATAAGCCGCAATCGGACCATTCAAAGGTAGATTTCGAGATGCCGCCCGAAGGGCGTTAAACCCAGCGGCATCACCCTTTACCCGAGCAGTTTCTGCCGCTAGCTGAATTGCCCAGCCCAGTCCCGCCTGTAGTCGTAACGCTCCATTTTCATAGCCCCAATCCTGGTAGAGGTCATAGCCCACCATCGCCGGGGCCAAAACCTTCAGCGCAGGAGGACTTGCCTGAGCGGCATAGAGCTGGGTCATACCTTGATAGGAAAAGCCATACATGCCCACCTGACCATTGCTGTCAGGCAACTGTGCGGCCCACTCAACACTGTCATAGCCGTCGTTTACTTCGTAGGCAAACAGATTGAACTCACCTTCAGATGTCCCTCGGCCTCTGACATCTTGAATCACCACAATGTAGCCGTGGGCGGCGTACCAGGTGGGATGGGCATAGACGATGGTAGATGCGATCTCACGTCCGTAGGGCTGCCGCATTAACAACACAGGCCAGGGGCCTTTTTCCCTGGGATAGTATACATCTGCATCCAACCGCACTCCATCGCGAGTCCTTAGAGAATGCACCTTTTTCGGCTTAACTGATGGTGACTCAGACGGCATTAAATACTACGGGTGCGCCCCAGTACTGCCATGTCTTCTTCATCTAATTCAGCCGGTACCCCCTGGCGAATCAGTTCCGCAAAATCCTCATTGGGTACCATCACACTCAATAGATATAGACGGTTGGGGCTGGTGTTCTCAACGAAATGAACCCCGTGGGACGGCACTAAAATACTATCTCCAGTCTGGATTAGAGAACTTTTACCGTCACAGACTACGCGGCCTTTCCCTTTCAGCACATAAAACATCTCGACTGCAACTTGATGCCGGTGAATGGGTGTGCGACCGCCTGGGTCAAAAATTTCGACACAGCATGTCAAAGTGGCGTGACCCAGAGTAGGGTCCACCAGAAGAGCTAATCGATTTTTATCTTCGGGGCTAATGCGAAAGACTTGATAATCCTGAGGTGACTTTAATACGGGTAAAACGCAGCTTGTCGGCAGAGTGCAGATACTTTCCATTGTTGACACAGTGGCGGCACTCCTTCAGCTTAAGAATCGCCTCCATCCCTAGAACGGTCCTGCAATAATTGTTCACTTATTACTCAGATTTAGCTGACATATAGACAACAGATTTACCCTAGCCATCATTACACACCCTATCTTTCAGGAGCCGCACTTTTCCGCTTCATAGGCTAAAGCTATGGGCTTCAGCGCTTGACGTTTTAACGAACGGTAGCGTTAACGAACAACGGTGTTGTCGCAAATATCCTTTGTAGGCTGATAAAATAAGCCATCAAAACAATTAAGTTTGACTGTTATTCCGTTTGGCTTAAAAAATTATTGCGATTGCTTTGCTGTTTCTGGTCATTGCCCCCTGGAAATCTGAAATGTGCATGTCCGACTGATGGTCTATATGTGCTTGATCAATCGGGGGACACTTGAGCTGAAATCAATTCAGCTTAATGGTTAGAAGCTTTATTACGTTGACGGTATTTAATTGATTAGTTGATTGTTAATACTTTGGTAAGGTCCACCATGACTTTTAAAACTCGTTACCCACGGGAGATAGACAGCCTGGGTTTAAAGTCATGGCACCATCTAACTAATTTCTGCGTCATATCGGTGTAATGGTTAAGATAGCTACTCCTATCGCAGATATTTTAGTGATCGACGACGATCCCATTATTCGGCGTATCCTACAACGGATGCTGCAGAGTCAGGGGTATCGTGTCGCCATAGCTGAAACAGCCACCGATGGTCTAGAAAAAGCATTGGCCATCACCCCTCCAGTGATTCTCTGCGACTGGCGTTTGCCAGGTAATGTAGATGGTTTAGAAATTTGCCGTCGGCTAAAAGAAAATCCTGACTTATCCATGAGTTCCTTTTTGCTGATCACGGCCCATGCAGAGACCGCTAGTCGTGTTGAAGCCCTGGAGGCCGGCGCTGACGATCTGCTGATGAAACCCATCGACATGGCAGAGCTTAAGGCTCGGGTGAAATCGGGTATGCGTTTGTGTCAGCTGACCCGCGACCTTAAAAAACAAAAACAGTATTTGGAAAATGAGCTGGCAGAGGCGGCCTCCTATGTGCAATCCTTGCTGCCTCGGGATACGGATAAACCCCCAGTCAAAATCCAAACACGCTTTTTGCCCTCACAGCAGCTGGGGGGCGATTGTTTTGACTTTTATTGGTTAGATCCTGACTATTTGGTCATGTATTTGTTGGATGTTTCGGGGCACGGGTTAGGGGCAGCATTGCTCTCGACATCGGTGCTAAATGTATTGCGATCTCAATCCCTGCCTGGAACCAACTTTTATCGCCCCGACAAAGTGCTCGAAAGTCTGAACAACATGTTTCAGATGACGGACCAAAATGAAAAATATTTCACTATCTGGTATGGCGTCTATAACCGAGTCAATCGGCAGCTGATGTATGCCAGTGCGGGGCATCCGCCCGCCGTACTGTTGTCTCCACATTCCACACCCGAATCTTCCAATGGGACTAAGCCCATTGCAGAAACCCTGCGTCTACGCACACCGGGGATGCCCATTGGTATGATGCCTGACACCTCCTATACCTGGAAACGCTGTTCGATCCCAGATGATAGCTATCTTTATATCTTTAGCGATGGTGTTTACGAGGTGCCCGAAACAGCCATGGCTGAAACGGGTGAGATTTTAGGATTAGACAGCTTTATTGATCACATTGTTAAATGCCCAAGACCAGGCCAGTTGGACCAGCTGATTAGCTATGCCACCATGCCCATTCTGGGCACCGATGAGGACAATGCGGCCTTGCTGGATGACCTATCTCTGATCGAAATTAACTTCGGGTAGGCCAGGTAAACGTGTTTGCTTGCAGGTGCATTGCCTGCACCTGCAAGCTTCCTAATTTTTAAAGTCTGTGGGTCCCTCGTAGCCAGATGCCTCAGCCAAGGTCGTTAAGGTTTGGGTACCCGGTAAAAACTCGCCGTTAACTTCCCAGGTGGGAAAGCCCGTAATCTCAGGTACTGATCGGCAAAGGCTGGTTTGGGAGTTAGCCCCATCTTCAGCACACTCGATGTAAGGCATGTATTTCTTAGCCTCTTGCCCAAAGAGTTGCTTTTGGTCAAAACAGTGGGGACACCAGTAAGCCCCGTACATCTTGGCATCCACCTCCTTGAGGTGTTTTGCCAGAGCCACTTCTGCTGCTCCAGAGGTATTGGTAATAGCGGGGCCTGTATTGCCGCTGGCATTGGCTGCCGGACCATTAATACTAATGGAGTACATGCCAATGGTGGCTACCAATGTCACCACGCCCATAATCACGCCGCGAAAAAACAAGGCTCCTTGGTCATCCCACTGTCGTCCCAAGAGCGTCAGCAAAAACATTAGTGTCGTAAATGCAGCGGATGCAATGCAATACAAACAAGCTGCCTTTAGCTCCGTGGCCAGGATGTACATCAGATAGCCACTAAAGACCATCATGCCTGTGGCCCCGATAAATAACAAGGGCCAGGTGGTGTCTTCTAGCTGCTGACGCTGTTTGCCTTCTTTGCTTAACACTAAAGGACCAAGAGACAGGCCCACCATTGATAAATAGGCCAGACAGCCAAACAGTGTCAAAGGGATGCCAAATACATCGGCATAGGCACTGGTGAGTACCTGGTCACAGCCTTTGACTGGACAGGCAGCACTATTTCCCATTAATTTGATCACCGTTAGATAGGCAGTGCCCAGAGCTCCAACGGTAGCGATCGCGCCAATGGCCGGGCGCGACCAACGATAAATCCCACGACTTTCTTTACGGCGACGTCCCATAGTCTATAGCTGGTTCCAAGCTCATCAAATTACAGTAATTGGCGAATGGTGATGGCAGATTTGGTGAGCGCTATCAATAAAGTTTTGCAGCAGCACTCATTGCTCGCCTGACAGAATTACACCCAAAAAACAGGCGATGTCCTCATCAGCAAACTGCCGAACAACCCCGACTGCATCTTAGACAAAAAATAGGGTCTACGGTAAAGATATTCCAGAATCATCACTTGCAATTGAAATGTCATATCTGTTTAGGGGCATAGCATGCACTGGCTTTACAGTGCCGCAATGGCTTCGACAAATTGTCCAACACGATTGGGGTCTACGGGCTGCTCAATGTGCCCCCACCGTTTGAGAGAGCTGGAAACAATGACCCCGTCAGCTTTACGCATTAGCGGAGCCACATTATCCAAAGTAGCTCCACTGCCAATCAATACCGGAGTCTTGCCTGCAGCGACCTTGGCATTGATCAAATCTTGACTGGTGGGGGGATGTCCCGTAGCCCTGCCGGAGACAATGACTGCATCTGCCAATCCACGATGAATAGTATCGGCAACGGCATTGATTATGGCTACTTCAGGGTCCAAGCTAGCTACCGGAGCCGCATGTTTAACCAGCACATCAGCAAAAATTTTGACATCTGCCTCCAATTCCCGACGGTAGCGCATCAACCGGTGGGCGTCTCCTTCAATCACCCCCTGATCCGTAGCCATTACCCCTGTGAGCACATTTACTCTAATAAACTGTGCCCCCGTACAAGCTGCAATTGCCAGACTACTGTGGGCATCATTGCGCAGTACATTTAGACCAATCGGTACTGTTACTAACTGCTGCAAACGAGACACCACTAGTGTCATTGCACTGACCACAGCTGGATCAACTAACCCTTTAGTAAAGGGGGCATCAAAAAAGTTTTCTACAATAATCCCGTGTACTCCCCCGGAGGCTAAAGCCACAGCTTCCTGCACAGCCCGGTCCATAACACCCTGCAATGGTCCCTGCCAACGAGCAGAGGTGGGTAAAGGGAGTAAATGAACGACACCAATTACCGGAGTTGATGTCTTAAAAAGTGCGTTTAAGTCCACAAAGCCTCAAAAGGGAACTATCGATCAAAAAGCTACAAGTCAGGAATCACAAGGTTTCAACAGAACACCCCACAGGATTGTATAGTTATGTTATAATTTTCTCAACCAGGCAAAAACAATCGCTATCCAATCGAAATTTAAGCGATAGGATAAGGTGCTGAGTCATCCGCGCGATCGCAACGCCTGCTTCGGATACCGGCATTGTTTTTCCACACAAGAATTTATGGGTCGCAAACCAACCATTGCAATTTCTCACCTAGGTTGTGAGAAAAATCGTGTCGATAGCGAACACATGCTGGGTCTCTTAGTCCAAGCCGGATATCAGGTTGATGCTAATGAAGAGCTGGCTGACTACGTCATTGTTAATACTTGTAGTTTTATCGAAGATGCTCGCAAGGAGTCTGTGCGCACCCTGGTGGAGCTGGCTGAAGCCGATAAAAAGATTGTTATTACTGGGTGTTTAGCACAGCACTTTCAATCGGAACTTCTGGATGAAATTCCAGAGGCTGTTGCTCTAGTGGGGACCGGTGATTATCACCGAATTGTTAATGTCATTGAACGGGCTGAAGCAGGTGAACGGGTGAAAGCTGTCTCTGTTGAGCCTACTTACATCGCAGATGAAACTGTTCCCCGCTATCGCACCACTAGTGAAGGCATTGCCTACATTCGTGTTGCTGAAGGATGTGACTATCGCTGTGCATTTTGCATCATTCCCCATCTACGCGGCAATCAACGGTCTCGTCCTATCGAATCCATTGTGGCCGAAGCCCATAAGCTGGCCTTAGAGGGGGTACAAGAGTTAGTTTTAATTTCCCAAATCACCACCAACTATGGTGTCGATATTTACGGTAAGCCAAAACTGGCAGACCTATTACGAGCTTTGGGCGACGTTGATGTGCCCTGGATTCGGATGCATTATGCCTATCCTACGGGGCTGACTCCAGATGTACTTGATGCCATTCGTAATACCCCCAATGTTCTGCCTTATTTAGATTTACCCTTGCAACATTCCCACCCCGAAGTTTTACGGGCAATGAATCGCCCATGGCAGGGGCGAGTTAATGACGGCATTATTCAGCAACTCAAAACAGCATTGCCCAATGCTGTTTTACGGACCACATTTATTGTTGG
>JBCCJR010000136.1:0-12326 GCA_039045805.1 Cyanobacteria bacterium P01_C01_bin.118 | reverse complement strand
TTGCACCATTTATTCAGCCCTTAGCCATTGCTCTCTAAAGCTTCTAGCAATCATATCTAGCTTAACCTATGGGTACTAAGCTATAGGTCTGTCGTCACCACTTATTTTGTTTTCAGATTTTATTTTTGACTCAACATCTGTCACGCTGGGATAGCGCCAGTATTTGGTTATTACAGATGTCAATGGATGTGGAATCGGCTCCCAGCTTTAGTGAATTATCACTCAGTGAGCCAGTATTAAAAGCTTTGGAAGTGTTGGGATATGAAAGTCCGACACCGATTCAAGCGCAAACTATTCCCCATGTCCTGGCAGGTGTAGACATTATTGGACAAGCACAAACCGGCACAGGTAAAACCGCCGCCTTTGCGCTCCCCCTATTATCCAGGGTCGATATTAGCCAGCGGCTGCCCCATACTTTAGTCCTAACCCCCACGAGAGAACTCGCTATTCAGGTTGCTGAAGCCTTTCAAAGCTATGCCTCTCAAATGAAAGGATTTCATGTGCTGCCTCTTTATGGGGGACAAAGTTACAACATTCAGCTACGCAAGTTAGAACGGTCAGTCCATATTGTCGTGGGTACACCGGGTCGAGTCATGGACCACATGAAGCGTGGCACCCTGGATCTTAGTGAGCTGCAATGTTTGGTCCTAGACGAAGCGGATGAAATGCTACGCATGGGATTTATTGACGATGTGGAATGGGTTTTAGAGCAAACACCCGACTCGCGTCAGGTTGCACTCTTCTCGGCAACGCTGCCTCGAGAAATTCGTCATATTGCCCAACGGCATCTCAATGACCCAACCGAGGTCCTGATTAAATCCAAAACATCCACCGCTGACACCATTCGCCAGCGTTATTGGATGGTCAGTGGCTACCACAAACTGGATGCCTTGACCCGAATTTTAGAAACCGAAACCTTTGACGGCATGATCGTGTTTGTGCGCACACGACTGGCAACTGTAGAGTTAGCGGAAAAGTTGGAAGCTCGTGGCTATGAAACCGCTCCCCTCAGCGGCGATGTGTCCCAAATACAGCGAGAGCGCACCGTTGATCAGCTCAAATCAGGAAAATTAGATATCGTTGTAGCTACTGACGTTGCTGCACGGGGCTTAGACGTTGAGCGGATTAGTCACGTAATCAACTATGACATGCCCTACGATACTGAGACCTACGTCCATCGTGTGGGCCGTACAGGTCGTGCCGGACGAAAGGGAGAGGCGATTTTGTTTGTAGCACCTCGGGAACGAAGGTTACTGTATGCCATTGAGCGGGCTACCAAACAAAAAATCACCAAAATGGAAATGCCGACCACAGAAATGGTCAACAACAAGCGCATTGCCCGATTTAAACAGCAAATTACGGACACTCTGGCGGAGGAAAATCTAGAGTTCTTTAGTAATCTGATGGAGCAGTATGAGCAAGAGCACAATGTGCCTGCCATTGAGATTGCGGCTGCGCTGGCAAAGCTAGTGCAAGGGGATGAGCCATTGCTGCTGGAGGAACGAAAACGGTCGCGACCTGAGCACAACGGCGACCGCCGCGATCGCAACCGCCGCGATCGCAAAGTCTCTCCTCCCGAACAAGGCATGGGCCGATATCGGATCGAGGTCGGCCATCGTCATCGCGTCAAGCCTGGTCACATTGTGGGGGCAATCGCTAATGAAAGCGGTCTAGAAAGCCGCTATATTGGCCGGATTAATATCTATGACAGCCACAGCACAGTAGACCTCCCCGAGGGCATGCCAAAAGAAATCCTACACACCCTCAAAAAAGTATCCATTTCTGGACAACCTCTACGTATTGCTCGTTTAGAAGGGGATTTAACCGGCAAAGGCGGTGGCAAACGACGCCCTAAAACAAAATCTAAAAGCCGCTAAAGTACACAGCCACATCCCTGATTTAGAGGAGCGCGGTCGACAGACTAACTAAATCTTTGCTGATACTCAGCTTCAGTCAGAATATCAGCGGGATTTTGAATCCTGTCTAAAAAAACTATGCCTTGCAGGTGATCGTACTCATGCTGAAAAATTCGGGCAACAAAGTCGTATAGATACGTTTGTTGATCTCGGCCATGGCGGTCCATATACGCAACTTCAATTTCTCGGTAGCGGGGAACCCATCCCCGTTGTCCTGGCACACTGAGACACCCCTCCCAGCCATATACCTGTTCATTACCATGATTGAGCAGCCGAGGGTTAAGCATGGCCGTTGGCTCCATCATAGGCGCTTGGGGATAGCGCGGATTTGGGCGGGAGGCCACTATAAATAGCTGTATCCCTTCTGCAACCTGTGGTGCCGCAATCCCCACCCCATGCTTATCAGCAGTCGTGGAGATCAGGTCATCGATAAGCTGCTGTAGACCTGGCTCATGTCCATAACGAACGGGTCGGGCGTGGGATCTCAGCCGTTTATCTCCTAGCTTAATTACAGACCTTACATGTCCCATCATGACTAGCGGCGCTGCTGAGGCAAAGCTTGAGTGGTCACATCTAACTGCACCTGACGACCAGCCCGGTCCACGTCTAACGCAATCGATTCGCCAACACCAATATCCTGCACAATTCGTTGCACCTGTTCGGCGTCCCTAATTGTCCTACCATTCATCGCCACAATTACATCTCCCACAGCTAAACCAGCTTTCAGGGCAGGAGAATTACGCATCAATCCCAAAATCACTACGCCTTGATCAGCTGACAACCTCACATCATTCCGGGAGTCACGATTAATTTGCTGACGTAAATCTGCCGTTAATGTCCGCATTTGAATTCCTAAATAGGCATGATCGACACGGCCTTTTTCAATCAGTTCCTGCGCTAGACGCTGAGCTGAGTCGATGGGAATAGCAAACCCTAATCCTTGAGCCCCACCGATGATTGCCGTATTAATTCCAATGACTTCACCCCGTTCATTAAGCAGGGGTCCACCAGAGTTGCCAGGATTAATAGCCGCATCAGTTTGAATAAATTGCACCCGTTTATCAGGTACTCGAATTTGGGCACTGGTGCGCCCTGTAGCACTAACAATTCCAGCCGTCACCGTATTGTCTAACCCCAACGGATTCCCAATTGCGATCGCCCATTCACCCGGGCGTAACTGCTCAGAATCACCGAGGGTTACCGTTGGTAAATCCTGAGCCTGAACCTTAATCACGGCAACATCAGTCAAAGGATCTTCCCCCAGGACCTCCCCTTCAAACTCACGACCATCTTTGAGCGTAACAGTCACCGTATCAGCACCCTCAACCACGTGGGCATTGGTCCAAATCACGCCCTCTGCCTCGACGATAAAACCAGACCCCTGCCCCCGTTCTATTCGAGTAGATGGCTGCTCCCACATGTCTCCAAAAAATTCACGAAAAAATGGATCATTAAAAGGCCCCGGTCGCGATGCCACCGTACGAGCCGAGTCAATCCTTACCACCGCTGGTCCCACCTGATCGGCCACCGCTGCGATAAAACTGCTGCCTGTTAGCAAACGTCCTGAACCAGTGACAGGGGCCTGGGCTATAGTCGGCATCAGTCGAGCCGTTGTCAACACTGCCGCTGTTGTACTAGACGCTGCAATCATCCCATAGATCGCCAGAGACTTAGCAAACTTAAGAACGGCGGAACGAAGCTTAAACATCTGCTGTGGCATGGAACTTTAAGGAATCTAAGGAAAGTAAAGAAACCATCAATTCTTGTTAGATAGCATGGTCTCTATCCGCTCTCCATTCTATATTTTCTGACAATCTCCGGGAGGGCACTGAGATCCAGTTATTACGATCGCACCACCCCTGACTATTACCCCATAAATCCCAGCTTAAATAAGGGACCAGACCGCATATTTAGACCGTTATCTCGCTCTCTATGCCCAAAAAATATACTGAGATTTATAGGATTCATCCTTTAGAAAAGATTACATCTATGGACCAGATTAATTGATTGTGCGTGCTGGATATGTGAGCAACAACAGGTTAGTGTATTAGAACTCAATTGTTTTCAAAAGTCTAAGCACATATACTTACGTATTCTAGATATTCCTAAACCTGATGGACGCAACTGTCCATAAACCAGGAGATTAAGGGAAAAATCGTTAACTTCATTGACTTACATCTGGTGTGTATCCCTAACTCAGGTTGATCTAGCAATGAGCCTACTTAGAGTCAGCAGGTCAATTGCTCAAAATCGTTGCTTACAAATCTTCCAAACACTGTGTCATAGACAAGTTGGATTTAAGAGCTAGCCATGAGCTTATTCCAAGTTACGAACGTTATCTAACGTTATTAAATCAAAAGGCGTTGCGTCTAGCGTCTCTTTGATCATTAAATTTGGTTGTTATTTCAGTCAGGTCCTAACCCGTTGACAATATTGACCCCAACACATCTCTGCTCCTTTTAGGGAGTGTTCTGGGATCATATTTATGTCACAAGGTTAGGAACTACTAGAGCAACGCATACGCTAATGCAAAAAAGTGCTTACCTTTAGCCGGAGGGTAGTTGTGGACAAAGTAGACAACCTTTGGAATAACGTCCTGGAAAAACTTCAGGATCAGCTCAGCGGCCCCACCTTTGAGACGTGGATTAAGCCAACCCGCCTTGAAACACTGGCTGACGGCAATCTTACTATCTCTACACCCAACCCCTTTGCCCGTAATTGGGTGCAGAAACATTACATCCAGGTGATATCAGACGTGGCTCAAGAACTTTTGGGTCAGGACATTAATGTGGTGGTGACCGTGAGTGAAGTCACCAATAGCGGAAACGAGCGGACTGGAGAAGCAGTAGTCTGGCCGCCGACACAGAGCAATGACCGGGCTATTACCACCAAGGACAGTACTCCCGACCTCAATCCCAAAGCAGTTTTTTCGCGGTTTGTCGTTGGTGCTAATAATCGGATGGCACATGCAGCAGCACTGGCCGTCGCAGAATCCCCTGGGCGTGAATTTAATCCTTTATTTTTATGCGGTGGTGTGGGGCTGGGAAAAACCCATTTAATGCAGTCAATCGGCCACTACCGTCTAGACATCGATACCACAGCCCGGGTGGCCTATGTTTCCACCGAGCAGTTTACTAACGACCTGATCACGGCTATTCGCCGCGACAGCATGCAGCGGTTTCGCGAACAGTACCGAGCAGTGGACATCATTCTAGTTGATGATATTCAGTTTATTGAGGGTAAAGAGTATACCCAAGAAGAATTCTTCCACACATTCAATACCCTACATGAAGCTGGTAAGCAGATTGTCCTCGCATCCGACAGACCTCCAAATAAAATTCCCAGACTTCAAGAACGGCTTTGTTCTAGATTTTCTATGGGGCTGATTGCCGATATTCAATCCCCTGATTTTGAAACCCGCATGGCGATTCTGCAGAAAAAAGCAGAGTATGAAAACGTTACCCTAAGCCGCGAGGTCACCGAGTATATTGCCTCTAGCTACACCTCTAATATTCGAGAATTGGAAGGAGCATTGATTCGGGCCATTGCCTATACCTCAATATCAGGTCTTCCCATGACCATCAAAAATCTAAAACCGGTGCTAGATTCACCGGCAGGGAAGGTTGATGCCTCTCCCGCATCAGTTATAGAAATTATTTCAGAGGTTTTTAGTGTCTCTGTGGACGACCTCAAAGGCAACTCCCGCCGTCGAGAAATTAGCCAGGCCCGTCAAATTGGCATGTATTTAATGCGTCAGCACACGGACCTGAGCCTACCCAAAATTGGTGAAGTGTTTGGCGGCAAAGACCATACAACGGTGCTATACAGCTGTGACAAAATTACTCAGCTCATCAAAAAGGACCTTAATATGGCTCAGACAGTCCGCGAACTTAGCGATCGCATCAGCCTAAGTAATCGATCTAAGTAACCCAAAAGCCTTTAATTCAACAAAAACATGAGCAATATCTAAAGCTTTGTTCATGTTTTTTCTGTGGAAAACTTAGTACTGCAGATCTATTTTAAAGGATGATTAGAGCGTACATTCCCCTCGAATATTAAGTTTAATAGAACACCACATCAGTATTAGCCTGTGGAAAACCGTGATTTTACTGTGGAAAACATGGGGATTAATTAAGGAGAAGCATCACCATAATGTGGAAAAAGAAATTGAGTCCATCAGCTCTGTGGAAAATGTACTCAGATATCCCCACATTTTCCACAAGAGGAAAAATGCTCAAACATTAACTCCATAAGGAATTACTCGGGTTTTTCCACAGTTTCCACAGACTCTACTACTACTACTATTTAAATCTAATAAGAAAGAAATCTAAGAAATAGAACAGTAAGAATTGGTTGAAATCCAGACTTTCCATCCTTCATCCAGGGTGTTACGATTGGCCAGCATTCTTGATAGCCATATGTCAGCCATGAAGTTCGTGTGCTCCCAGGGGGATCTCAACACACATATTTCCATCGTTAGTCGGGCAGTTCCTTCCAGACCCAATAAACCGGTCCTGGCTAATATTTTGGTAAATGTGAATGAAGAGACACAGCGTATTACCTTGACCAGCTTTGATGAAACCCTTGGTATCCAGACGAGTTTTTCTGCTCATGTTGAGACTAGTGGAGTTTTAACTGTTCCGGCTAAACTACTTGGTGACATCGTTGCCAAACTACCTTCAGAAGATCTAGATTTTAGCCAATCTGAAAACGAACCTGTGATCACCCTCACATGTTCTGCTGGTGAATATCAAGTTCGGGGAATGGATGCTACCGACTACCCCAATCTACCTCTGGTTGAAGATGGACAGATTGCAAGTGTTTCTGCCGAATCTATTCTAGAAGGCTTACGGGGAGCTTTATTTGCGACGAGCTCTGATGAAACTAAACAAGTACTCACTGGTGTTCACGTTGTTGCCGAACCTGAAAATTTAGAATTTGCAGCCACGGATGGTCATCGGTTGGCCGTTGTGCAAAGTGTAGATGATGCAGGTGTTGAACTTTCCATTGATGTAACTGTCCCTGGAAAAGCTTTGCGGGAACTGGAGCGAATGTTACAGGCCTATCAAGGGACAGAGCCAATCGCACTGAGGTTTGACCCGACTCAGGTTGTGTTTGAGTTAGGGCACCAGCGGATTACTACGCGTCTTTTAGAGGGGCAATATCCCAACTATCGTCAGCTGATTCCTCGACAGTTTGAACGTCAGCTCACCATAGATCGTAAACAGTTGATGGCTGCACTAGAACGAATTGGGGTGCTGGCTGACCAACGAAATAATATTGTTAAATTGTCTATCGCTAGCAATCCACAAACTCTGGCGCTTTCGGTCGAAGCCCAGGAAGTTGGCAGTGGTCGTGAGGAGATGTCTGCTCAAGTTACCGGCGATGACCTTGATATTGCCTTTAATGTGCGCTATCTGCTGGAAGGTTTGAGAGCATTGCCCAGTGCTGAAGTTCAGCTACAGTGTAATTCAGCTACCAGCCCAGCAATTTTGACACCCATTAGTGGTCTCAAGATGACTTACCTGGTGATGCCTGTGCAAATTCGCAGTTAAGCACGGCTCAGAAACTTCAAATAAAGTTCATCTAAGAACTCCCATCTGAACACTAGACAGGGCAATCTAATAGAGGTGTTAATAAATTAATCGAGGGTATTGATATGGAATTAGCCATGGCTGCCATTGTTTTTGGAACCATTTTTGTCTTGTTTAGTCGCGATACCCTGAACGGCTAAATCAGAACTTTTATAAAAAACTCTAAAATAACGCTTGTGCCTGCCCAATATTCAAGCTAATTCTCTTCAGCAGTGGCAAAAAAATCAACACGATAGCCCGTAATTTTTAATCCCGTCCGCTGTTCTACCTCCTGGATAACAGTCCTGGGTAGTTCAACATCTATATCAATAATTTTCTGCGTATCGAGGCAGTTGACATGGCTATGGGGGCTGTTTGAATGTCCGTAAAGCCGTCCATCAGAGCGCTCAACGCATTCAATGATGCCCTGTTCAAATAAGGCTTCTAGATTTTGATAAACCGAGGTGTGGCCAATCTTTTTACCCCTACGGTTGAGTTCGTCGTAAATTGCGCGGGCTGATAGGTGCTCCTGTGTGTCCCAAAGCAATTCTAAGATGTAACGACGTTGTTGACTGAGCCGCATACCTAGGGCTTGGCAGCGATCGATCGCCTCGGTAAATGAGGAAATTGGGGAGGATGGAGTTTGCATCATGATTACATTTTGCCAGCCGACACCGAATTTACTCTAACTTGCTTTTTTTGATGTTGTCTATTGGTATAGCTCTCTTTCAGATGCCAGGATGAATTTTTTAGCTTTGGGCTTCAGGTTTAGATGCTTCAGGCATAGTTAGTGTTTCAGAACTTTTTTCTAGGTCTAGAGGTTTGATGTCTACAGACGATATAACAGTTTCTGGCGAGTTAGGAGCTTGGACTGGTGATGGTTTGGAACTGTGGCTGGTCATACTAAACTCCACTTCTGCCGTTATCTCAGATATGGGCTCAACCTGAGGCGATATGGGGGCTGAGTCTGTTTCGGGATCTGATGGTGCTACAGCTAAAACTGGTGTGGTCCAGGTATCTGCTGGAGGATCTCCCTGTCGCTGCGCTTGATAAGAACTATATGCCTGGGAAATGGCCTCATGACGTCGTCGCTGATCCCGTTTAATGCTCATTAAGGTGTTGCCCAAGCCTGGAGCGTCCCAGCGTTGAGTTTTAGGATCCAAATAGGCATAGGTGCGAGCCCAAACAATGGCTTCACTATCGGGGATGCCTTGCTGGCGAGCCTGGGCCAGGCGGTCGACATAGCCACCTTTTGCTAGAGCTGCTTTTGGGGCTTGATTGGCTAAATCCAGGCCGTTTAAAATTTCACCTAGGGTCATGGATACTTCCGCCTTGGTTGCCTGTTTGGCTATTTTTTTCCCCTGGCGCTGCAGGCGTTTGAGCTGTTTCTTATCAGCGTCTACTGGTGATTTCGCACCGTGCTGATACGAGAACGTTCCCATATTCCACACTCCATTACCAGGGTCGGTATGACCGTAGTAGGCTGGTGTTGGTTGACCATGGGGGTTGCGGGTGCCCTCAGCACTACCAATCACTCTAGCCACTAATGAATCGGAGCCTCCCTCATAAATCCATTCGGGGAGAACTGACTGATGCGCTCTGGGTGTGTGGGCCAATGTGGATGCTGACGTGTTATTGCGCGCTGATTCAAAACTGAGGCCAATGGGCTGATTAATGGCGACAGATGCAGGACTGCCGGGTGTTAACACCCGTGATGTGGGTAATGCCTCTGTTGGTGGTGGAGTTAACAATCGAGCTGAAGTAAGGACATTCTCAGGCAATGTTTTAGTGGTCTCCGTAACCCTGACTGGTGGCTGGCTGGCGGCGGCAGGAATGGGTAGCGGCTTTGAGGATATTGTTGCACCTACATCTGGAGTCGCATTTACATTTGGAGACTTAGTAGGATGTTTTGACGAAGAGGGGGAAGTCGGCTGTGATGCCAGGTCAAACGTTAATCCTATCGCCTGAGCTGGGCGCTGACACAGAGTAGTGAGGAGCAAAGAAAAGGCAAAGAGATGGTGAAGCTTAAAGCGCATCATGGTGTCCTAAATCTAGTAAAGGTCAACAAGAGAAGATTATTAAGGTATTGCTGATCCTCTAGATGGCTTTAGCTATAAGCATCAGTGAGATAAAGATGGCTACACATTGGTCCATTCTTTAAATCAGCAACTGTAGAAGTCGTATACAAGAATTACAGATGAGCTAATTGACAGACGTTGATTTAGGCGGTGGCGGTGAAGAGTTGATTTGCTCGTCCTCAATAGGATTGGGTGTAGTGCTGTCAGCACTATGGGGGGCTGAAATCGCTCGTTCTAAAACTCCGGTAGAGGGTTCAACGATAATCCAGGTGCCGTCTGGCTGACGGCGTAGGGTGGCAAATTGTACATGGCTACCTCCACCAATGGTTTGTCCAGCTTTGACGGTGCCAAATTTAGGTCGGCGTAATCCACAAAATCTAAATAAGTAGGCAGGTACCTCTGGGGTTGAATAGATGATGCATTGGTCGATGGTGCTGGGTTCTACTTTTCCTGGAAATGGAGCTCTGAGAGGTCGATGTTTGAGCTGAATGGAGATATCTCCCAAGCTGCCTACAACCAGATGTTCTCCAATTAAGTCGCCGGGCTCCAGCTCCCATTGTTGTTGAATGTTGATCACTCGTTGAGGAGGTAAAGAGTGAGACTGACAACTACTTAATGCTAGCCCCAGTAAGAATGTCCATGCTCCTGGTTGAAACTTATTCAAAACTGAAACGATAGCCTGCATACTCATTATTTTCGTAGAGAATTACAAGGGTGGTGCCAGGATCAAACGCCAGAGGGTAGGCTTCTCTCTCCGCATCGACACCGGAGCGAACTTTGAGGGTGGGAAGTTGACAATAGGGTTCGCTAACAATTTGTCGAACCCGTGACTTGGCATCTCTTTCTGGAATGGTTAACAGGGTGGCTAGCTGTTCCCGTGAGAGTTTAGCTTGATCGCTGATGACCTTATTACAGGCAGTCTGTTGGTCAATAGCACCAACCGAGGGAAATACTGCTTTAAGTTTGTCGAAGTCTAGCAGGAGTGCACCTAAGATAATGGCCAGACTTACGGCCACCAGAGGTTTAGGTGTGAGACTTTGGGTATGAACTTTTTGATGTGAATGAGGTTGGGGTGCATTGGTGGGATAAACCATGGTCAGACCTATTTGGAGAAAGGGAATAATGTGGACATGCCCTAAGATTGGAGATCGCAAGTATAAAAATTCCAATATTGCTCGACTGTTTCTGCAAATTGCTACTAAGAAAAACGCCCCCCAAGCAGCAGCCCCAAAATCATCATTAGGGTTCGATATCCCAGCACTGGATTGGGGCGGGAGCCAAAAATGGCGCGGTAGAGACTAAGAATAATGCCGCCGATCAGAATACAGGCTACAGGCGTCCATAGGGGTGGATAAAGACGGAAAAGCTGGTTGAGAACAATGCGTAGAATGGCCGCACCGATACACCAGATAGCTCCATCGACCAGGGTAAATTGAGATGTATGCAGCTGAGGTGGACGAGGCCCTTGAAAAGTGGGTGAATATTGACCAAGCCACTGTTGCATGGAGCGATAGACCCAACGGCAGAAGTAACCAAATTCCTCTAAGATCCCTCCTGTTTCTTCGTAGGGACTTTCATCAAAGCCAATGTCCAGCTTTTGAGATTGCTTGAGAGGTGCTTTAAATAGCTGATTGGTAGGGGGTGTAGCCTGATTAAAATTAATAGTGCGATAAACCAGGTCCAAATAACCACCCCGATCTCTCTGTACCGTGGGAATCTGAACAATTGGACATTCTGTTAAAAAGCGAACGATGTGGTCAACCTCAGGGGAGTTGCCTGGAGGGACCTGCTGAGCCAGACTGTCACCCAGGGTTTGCAGGTGCTGTAACGCCTGTTGCTGCTGCTGGGCCAAATTTTCAATGGTAGACAGGGCCGCATCAAACTGTTGCATGCTGACGTCGGTTGTACTAGCTGTCACCGGTTGATGAGATCGCTGTCTCAGAGTTTCAATAGCTGTGGTTACTTGGGCCAGGTTTGGAGATGGGGCTGCTAGCTGGGGCTGACTCCAGGGGACCGAAACAGGCTCCGGAGGTGACGCCTTCAGGGTTTGTAGCTTCTGCCGAATGGTTTGAAGTTCCATATCTAAATCGTTCATAAGGAAGCAGAGGACGAGGAACGAATAGAACATCTGCTCTATTATTAATACAAATGTACCATATATATTGGTAAAAAGATCAGATTTTAGATTGATTTCAGCAGGTGATTTCTGGGTCAGGTCTGGGGTTTGGCTTAATCCATAGTGGTAGTTCAAATGCGCTATGCCGCTTAGCTGAAGAATTGCTAATTTTTCTTCGCTAGTAGAGTGCTGATTGCCAGAAAAATGTTGTTTGTAATAGTTGTTTGATAAACAGCCATCATCACTTCGCAGGTGCTTTATGATTCAAGGGATTGAACTCAGCTAATGGGTTGTCTTTGATTTTCTTGTTTGTAGGAGAATATATATCTGCTGATAGAAAGACATATGTTGTGGTTGTTCGGGTGGTTTGACTGTAAGCCAAAGTCCTGTTCAATGACCAAGTGAATGTTTTTCTGTGTAAGAGGTGTACCCACTGTGCTTGAATTTATTACGTTGCCTGACGCACTGCCCCCGGTAGCTCCCTATTCCCATGCTGTGCGGGCAGGAGACTTTTTGTTTGTTACGGGACAGCTGCCTGAAGATCCAGATTCTGGGGAGGTTTTAAAGCTTGATATTGAAGGGCAAACGCGTCAGGTAATGGAGAATCTGCTGCGGGTACTCAATCATGCTGGTACCTCATTTG
>JBCCJR010000135.1:0-12428 GCA_039045805.1 Cyanobacteria bacterium P01_C01_bin.118 | reverse complement strand
GTTGCGATCGCGGCTGCGATTCGAGGCAATAAAATTGTTGCAGCTGCAGCCACCTGGATTAGCAACCCCTTAACCTATGTACCGATGTACGCCTTTAACTATCAAATTGGTCGTTGGCTTCTAGGGCCGTCTATAACCACAGACCAGCCTCAAATATCCCCTCAAGATCTCATCCAGGAGATAATCAATTTTGCATCTATTCAAGACCTGCTACCAGAACTCCTAAATCTTGGCGCAGATATTCTGCTGGCTCTCATGGTAGGCAGTACGATGGTTGGTCTGATATTAGCCGTTATCAGCTACTATAGCTCTCTACATTTGGCATATACGCTCAAATCTAACCGTATCAACCGATAGCCCCGGTGGTTTGGTGTCAGGAAGAAACCCGGTAGAATGCAATTAAGTAGCGCTTGTGGATCTAGTCCACACTATGTCAGTTGACACGTGCAAAAGTTGATCAAAAGTAACCTGCAATTCAACATTACTTTTGACAACATCTAACAATATAGATTAGGGTTCGTTTATTAGTACTAACTAATAATATGTAGAAAGTTTATAGAAAGATATCCCTACAACCCTCTATGTCTCGTTAGTGTAACCAGCCTGTCAATTTTGGCGGCTTTTTCAGAATTCCATTTTTTTCTCAGTGAAATGTTCCTTAACACAGCCTGCCACACCATCAAATATCGTATTAATCGTCAGCAGAGCTCCCCAAGGGCTACCCGTGTAACTCTTCGAGAAACCGCACCCCGCAATCAAAATCGTTTGAAGCCATATTTATATGCGGCTAATTATACTGTCAGAAGTTTGGACGAAGCCTATCAGCTGCTCAGAGAATATCTCTACACTAACGGTGTCACTGCAGTAGAGGACCTGAGCTTTCCTAATAAGGGAAAAATTGAAGTTGTACCAGGAGCGGCTTGGTCCGGTTTTCAAGCCAACATCAAGGTTGACGGAGATGTTGCCGATCAAGAAGTTGATAGAAGCAATCGATTAGCTAGCTAATGCTCTGATCAAAACTGCTCATCATCATAATTTCCGGTCATCGGTGCTGCATTGTCTCGTTTTGAACCCAGCAAATCCAACCTTTCTACTCGAATAACGGGGCTAGAGCGCTGTGCCCCTGTAGATCTATCTTGCCAACTATCCAACTTGAGAGAGCCGATTACACCCACTAAACTTCCTTTGCGAACGTAATTAGCTGCCACTTCAGCATTGCGTCCCCATAGTTCCAGATTGAACCAATCAGGTTGATCGCTGTTACGGGTGCGTCGGTTAACGGCAATCGTAAACTTACATAAGACGTTGCCCGACTCAAAATATCTCACTTCAGGATCTCGTCCAGCCCGACCCACAAGATTTACTACGTTTAGACTCATCGCTCTTTCAATCGCAAGTGTGCTAATTACTTTATAGGAGAGACAGGTGCAGAGGTCTAGAATTATCTTTAAAGGTCATTTCTATGCCTAGAATAGTAGCCCGTCCACTTTAAAGGCCGTCTCTTCAAAAGTGTTAGTGCTTCGAACAATTTGCTTTATAGCAGCATGTAGGGCGTAGATTTAAGTACAATTGAGCCCAATACTCAGTGCTTTCGATTAACCAATTACATTTCAGAAAACCTGTATCCCAATTAGTTGAGCGCTCTCTTATCCCGCAATGGTCAGGTCCAAGCCAGTCCAGTCAGTGCATTCCCACATGGCGCTTAAAATTTAGATACTAGACGTTCAGATATAAAAAGTAATAAAATCCACACCGGCCTACACATTGTTCAATTGTTTTTTAATAGCTCGTTTAGGGGCACTTCATAACCGTGAGTTTACTCGATCGCTTTTCATTTTCCCGTGATATGGGCATAGATCTGGGGACTGCCAACACCTTGGTTTATGTATCGGGTAAAGGCGTTGTCCTACAGGAGCCATCTGTGGTCGCTCGAGACAAGGATGGTAAGCCCCTGGCCGTGGGTGAAGAAGCTAAACGCATGTTGGGCCGTACTCCTGGGAACATTACAGCTTTGCGTCCACTGCGAGACGGTGTAATTGCCGATTTTGATACCGCTGAGCTGATGTTGAAGCATTTTATCAAGCGTGTACATGAGGGACGTGCCCTAGGCATGCCCCGCATCGTTATTGGTATTCCCAGCGGTGTCACGGGGGTTGAACGGCGGGCGGTAATGGATGCTGCACTCCAGGCGGGAGCTCGTATGGTTTACCTAATCGATGAACCTGTGGCGGCAGCAATTGGTGCTGGTCTCCCGGTGGCTGAGCCCACAGGCAATATGATTATCGATATCGGTGGCGGCACTACCGAGGTAGCTGTTCTAAGCTTGCAGGGGACGGTGCTCAGTGAGTCAGTTCGGGTGGCAGGTGATGAGTTGAGTGACTCCATCTCCCAGTACATGAAGAAAGTTCATAACCTGGTTATTGGTGAACGTACCGCCGAGGAAATCAAGATCAACATCGGCTCTGCCTATCCCAGCCCTAACGATAGTGAAATTGTTTTAGATGTGCGTGGATTACACTTGCTATCCGGTTTACCTCGCACAGTGACTGTAAAAAGTGCTGAGATTCGTGAGAGCATGGCAGAGCCCTTGTCGGTCATCGTTGAAGCCGTAAAACGAACCCTGGAGAGAACCCCCCCTGAATTGGCAGCTGATATTATCGATAGAGGCATTATGCTGGCAGGTGGTGGCGCTCTGCTCAAGGGCTTGGATACCCTAATTAGTCATGAAACCGGTATAGTAGTTCATGTCGCCGCTGACCCGCTAAGTTGCGTCGTGTTGGGAACCGGACGCGTGCTTGAGAACTTCAGTCAGATGGAGCGTGTGTTTAGCGCTCGTTCTCGCGACCTGTAGCCATGCTCACGGTAATTGACAACGATTTTGCAAATTAAATCATGTTTGCACTAAGACGCTGGTGGGATAGATATGCAACGAGGGCAGGCGTGGCTGTTCTCGTCATTGGTCTAGCGTGGACGATGCGTCAGAGTCAGGGAGCCGTAATTTACGAAATTTACCAAGTACTTACCTCTCCTCTCCACCCCGGGCTTACCCAGTCAGAGCGTTTGGAAAATGCATATATTCTGGAGTTACAGCAGCGAGTCATCGAGTTAGAAAACCAGAACCAGAGTCTACGGGAAAACATTAACTACTCTGACAGTCAGGGGCAGGTCACCATTGCTGCAGTAATTGGCCGTAGTGCTGACAATTGGTGGCAGCAGATTACTCTGAATAAGGGAAGTGCCGACGGTGTAACTGTTGGCGATATGGTGACAGGTCCTGGTGGTTTAGTGGGTCGTGTTACCAGTGCATCTCAACATACCAGTCAGATTTTGCTGATCACCGACCCAACTAGTCAAATGGGGGTCAAAGTCAGCCGCAGTCGAGCATTGGGTGTAGTGCGAGGCAATGTGGATGGCAGGGTAATGATGCAGTTTTTTGAAACTACGCCTGATGTCAAACCTGGCGATGTGATTGTTACTTCTTCCTACAGTCGATTATTTCCTCAGGGGGTACCAGTGGGCCGGATCGAAAGTATGGATCTCAAGAAGAGTCCGGCACCTGAAGCTGTGATTCAGCTATCTTCCCCTCTAAATGTTTTGGAGTGGGTTACTATTCACCCGTTTCAGGCTAAGACGGATGTGAATGCACCTCCAGCAGAGATTGTAGACGACAAGTCAGGGCTGTAGTGTCAGCAAAATTGTCATGACCGCTTCAAAGGGCAAGGTTACGCTCACAGACTTTCAGAAAACCTGTCTCAACATTGCCATTGTGCTGGGGTCGTGTTTACTCTGTTTGCTTTTATCCCCAATGCGATTTCCGGGGATCGAGCTTTTGGGGGTATCTCCAAATTGGGTGCTGATTTGGGTTGTTATTTGGAGTATTCACCATCCAATTGTCGATGGGGCGATTGCTGGAATTGTACTTGGATTATTGCAGGATGGTTTGACAGGACCTTTTCCCACCCACGCCCTAAGTCTTATGGTGGTCGGGATGCTAACTGCTCGGCTACAGCGTCAGCGCATTATCCAAGAAAATGTGGTTTTGGTCGCTTTTATTGTTTTTGGGATGGCGGTGGTAGCGGCTACCGTCATCGCGTTGCAGATGAGTTTTCGTCATATTCTGTGGCCAGACTCGCCTTATCTGAACCTGTGGCAAATTTGGCGCACTCATCAACGAGTCGCCCTCAGCTCTGCCATTCTAAGCAGTCTGTGGACACCGGCGCTGTACTATCCCATGCACCGCTGGTGGAAAGGTGAACTTAACACGCGTAAACCTTAAGCTGCTTGCAACATTTGGTGCACCCGCCGACTTTGAATAGCCTGTAGCAATGTTGAATCAATAGATGTAGGTTTGTAGCGTTTGAGGTACTCATGGCTGCGAATGCCATTGGTTAGGGCAACGGTGACAATGCCTGCCTGCTTTCCGGCAATGATATCTGCTTCGGTATCGCCGATCATGCAGGTTGGATATGTTTGGTAGCCCTGTGCTTTTTGGGCGGCAATGGCACGCTTTAGCAATTCAACTTTCTGCTCTGCTCGGTTTAAGTGAGCTGCATTAATATCTGACGCACCAAAAATTTCGTCAATATGTTGACTCAAGTCGTGAGCTTGCAAAAATGTCTTTACCTGACGTGGGTGTCGCAGCGTTACTAAAACTAAGCGGGTGCCCATGCGTTTAATCTTTTGTATAGCTACTTCAGCTCCGGGTTGTAGCGTATCCCATTGCAGCAAATGAGGATGATTAACAATACGCTTAACTTGTTGGAGAAGCTCATCTACCAGGTCAGTAGGCACACCTGAGCGAATAGCAATATCGGTATCAGCTACCCGATTGCGCTTCATCCACCAAAACTGGTTTTTTGAAAGAATTTGGAGTGGTAAAAAGTCTCCGTGGGTTTCTTGGTAACTCGCCTGTAGCGTCGATAACCCTAGTCTATAGGTGCGATAGTAACGTTCTGAAACATCTACAATCGGGCCGTCAAAATCGCAGAATACCAATTGCCCACAAGGCATTTGCAACGAGGTCATCTGATTAATACTGTGCAGCATAAAGAGTATTGGGATAATCGTATTCCGGCATCGTCTCTATGGGGACTACTAACCTACTTAATATTTCTTCACCTTATCAAGGGAACCCGGACTCTGCACAATTGCATTAAAAGAAAATAAAGTGTCACAAATGATTGAATGCTTGTGTGGCGATTCTTGTGACTAGAGAATAAGAATCCGGTGTCCCCCGGAGTGAGTAAGCTACCCAGCATGTCGATCTAGCACTAATGTCACTGGACCATCATTGTCAATCGAGACATGCATGTGGGTACCAAATTGTCCTGTTTCTACCTCTAACCCACTCTGACGTAATTTGGCCACAAACTGTTCATAAAGCTTTATGGCCTGCTGAGGAGGGGCTGCTTTGTCAAATGACGGTCGTCTACCTTTACGACAGTCACCATAAAGGGTGAACTGGCTAATCACCAGCAAAGACCCATGAATATCCTGCACTGATAAGTCAAAACGACCAGATGGCTCAGCTGGAAACAGCCTCAATGATAAGCACTTTTGCGCCATCCAATTGAGCTCTGTTTCTGTGTCGGTGTCGGCGATCCCCACCAAGAGGTTGAGGCCCTGACCAATGCGGCCCACGACTTGACCATTTACAACTACTTCAGATTTAGTAACTCTTTGGATAATTACTCGCACTAACAAACAAAGCCCTTATCGCAGTTTTTGGACTCCAGACAGAAACATTGCTCAATTTCTGCTTTAAGAGCGTCGTGATCAAGATTTTGCCCAATCAGAACAAGCTGTGTTTTTCGAGGACGACCATTCCATTCCTCATCCTCCAAGGAAAAGCGCTTGCCGCTGAGGTGGAAGATATGGCGTCTCTCACTTTCGTCAAACCATAAGATGCCTTTTGCTCGAAAAACATTTTCTGGCAGTTTGTTATCCAAGAAACGTTGAAACTTTCGAATTGCTAAGGGTCTGTCTTCAGAAATGGAAACGGATGTAAATCCATCAACATCTAAATGGCCATGACTGTGGTCATGTTCATGGTCATGGTCGTGTTCACAATTAGAGTGATCGTGATGGCCGTGATCGTGCCCATGATGGTGTTCGTGGCTGTGGTCATGCTGGGCACGGCCATGTTCACCATGGCCGTGCCCAGCATCAGTCATGCCGGATTCAAAGTACTTGTCGGACTCAAACAACCCTACACTCAAAATCAGAGGCAAGGGAACTTGAGACTGGGTAGTGCGTAAAATTCGGGCACCTTCTTTGATGTCCCGTACTTTCAGCTCTAGCGAGTCAAGAGCTGCTTCATCGACTAGATCTGCTTTATTCAGCAAAATAATGTCACCGTAAGCAATCTGATTGTGGGCAGCCTGACTACTGAATAGATCAACGCTGTAGTTCTCAGCATCAACTAAAGTCACGATTGAATCCAACCGTGTCAGATCCCTTAGCTCAGTTCCCAAAAATGTTAAGGCAACCGGTAATGGATCAGCTAAGCCTGTGGTTTCTACCACCAGATAGTCGATTTTGTCTTTGCGTTCCAGCACCTTATAGACTGCCTCTAGCAAGTCATTGTTGATAGTGCAGCAAATACAACCGTTGCTTAGTTCGACCATGGTGTCATCATCGTCACCAGCGGTGATTAGCAGGTCATTATCAATGCCAATTTCACCAAACTCGTTGACTAAGACAGCGGTTTTAAGGCCATCTTGATTGGTCAAAATGTGATTAAGTAGGGTGGTTTTGCCGCTTCCCAGAAAGCCAGTGATGATGGTTACTGGCAAACCATGTTTAGAGTCATCCATCTGTTTGGAGGGAGTTGAGATGGCGGCAGTCATAGGGATTAGTAATGGAATAGGTTAATACACTATTATCTCGTATTTATTAGTAAATGCTGCTGGGGTTTGTCGAAGTAAAGATTTTCTTTGGAAAAATAATGCTGGCCTAACCTCGGTTTTTAACTGTCATGACTTCAACAATTGTCAGGGCGCGATCGCTAGGAATTTCGAGAATACGATGAAGGTCGTCAAGGAAAGCCTGTTCTTGAGGAGTGACATTGCCGTCAGCAAGGACTAAATCAGTCGCCAGGGCAAAAGCTGTGGGTTTTAACTCGACCGGTAAGACTGAGTTAGCGGCCTCTACAAGTCGGCTAGGGCCGTGCTGTTGCAGCTGTTGCAAAAGACCGTCTTTCATCCGATTGACCATCTCAGTAGAGTAACTCTTGAAAAGACGCATACGGCTAAGCAGCATATCCATTTCGCGACCTTCTTGATCAGAGAGATATCCATCGGCGGAAATAGCAACCAGACAAATGGCGGCTAGCGCTTCTGCCGGACTCAGAGATAGCGACTCTGGCGATGGGTCAAAAACCTTGTCAAATAGCCCCATAACACCCTTCAAAAATAAGACTTGGCTGAATAACCAGACCAGCTCTATTGTGAAGCATGATGGAAACAAAAAGGAGAAGCCTATACGGCTTCTCCTAAAGTTACTCTAGCCACAAATTGTAGGGAACTCAGAAGCGTAAAACTGTTGCAGTATGCCCCTATGCCATTTGACGCATTTCATCTTCTAGTTGCTGTAACAGGTTAATGTTTCCCTGTTCACGAGCAACGGAAATGCGATGTTCTAAAGAACGCTGAATACTTTCGCTATGGCTGCGGGCTGATTCACGCAGTAGCTGACGACGCTCATCCATTAAAGGAGTAAGCTCAGCTAGCTTGCGTTGAAAGGCAGAAAACATAGATTTGGTTTCTGCTTGATGCACTGCCTGTCGTTGACCATGGCGATCAGTTTGGTAGGCAGCGCCACGATAAGTCAAGGTTGCTTGATTTTGAGGGAAAGGTATGTGGCGCACGTAGGCATAGCGATGGGTGCGGCCACGATATTTACAAAGAATGTCGCTTTCAGAAACCTCTAACATAGGCGGATTGTGGTCATATTCGACACCACGGTAAGTAAGTTTCATAAATAGTATGTCTCTCCTGAATGAGCACTGGTAAGAGTGCGTTCCTTCGGGCAGACCAATACAACCTATGGGACAATAGCCGTACAGGTTAACCCTACTTCCGTCTCATCGTTGAACAGGGCAAAGGTTCGCGGAGATGAACGAGTACATTTCTGTATCTATTTTTACCGTTTCAAGCTTAAATTAGCAACTCCTGATATTTTTGATTAGAAATTCTGAATACTCATATTTACCAAGGCTTTTTGAATTTTAATTCGTTAATACGTACAAAATCGTGTCAAAACTTCATGACCTTGAAGTCTGCCACTCAGTGATTTTGCAGGTGTGTTGACTGTTTGGTTTTAGATTTTTGATCAGCTCTAGCATCTGTCAAGTCAGATGTTTATTGCGGCCAACATGTTTCATCAATGGTCTATGCTGAAAGAAAACTGATTACAAAAATTAATAATGACTTTGCTGCTTTGGGTAATGTTATGAAATGCACCATCAATCGTCGGGCACAGTTTTCTGCTAGCCATCGTTACTGGTTGCCTGAACTAAGTGAGTCCGAGAATCAATCCAGATTCGGTTTATGTACCCGTGCCCCTGGCCATGGTCATAATTACGAGCTGTATGTCTCCATGGAGGGAGAGCTCGATGAGTATGGCATGGTGCTAAATCTGTCTGATGTCAAAAAAGTCATCAAGCGAGAGGTGACGAGTCAGTTAGATTTTTCCTATCTCAATGATGTTTGGCCTGAATTTCAGCTGGATCGACCTGATGCTGGCCTAACAACAACGGAAAACATCGCCCGTGTTATTTGGCGGCGATTGGTTCCCCACTTGCCAATTACCAATGTCCAACTATTTGAAACCCCTACTCTTTGGGCCGACTACAGAGGAAATGCCATGGAAGCTTATCTGTCTATCTCAACCCATTTCAGTGCTGCTCACCGTTTGGCGTTGCCAACGCTGACGTTGGAGCAAAATAGTGAAATTTATGGTCTGTGCGCGCGGGTTAATGGTCATGGTCACAACTATCACCTGGAGGTGACGATTAAGGGTGAGATGGATCCACGCACAGGCATGATTGCTGATTTAGTGGAGTTTCAAAATGCTGTGAAGACCCATGTGGTGAAGCCCTTTGACCACACCTTTCTAAATAAGGACATTCCTTATTTTGCTGAAGTGGTTCCCACTGCTGAAAATATTGCAGTTCATATTCGTGACCTGTTGCGGGAGCCGATTAGGCAAATCGGCGCTAGCTTGCATAAGGTCAAGCTAATTGAAAGTCCTAACAATTCGGCTGAAGTCTACTGCGAAGATGTAATCCAATCTGTTGATGCTCAGCAGACAGAGGTTCCTGAGCTAGCTGCTGTCTAGTCTGTAAACAGTAGTCTTTGTTCTTAATGAGGATTTAGGCGGTCGGATTTTGTGTCGCTAGTAAAAAAAGAGGCCACTACCTATGCAAGATGGTGGCCTCTTCTTTTGATTTTGGAGGATGACTAAGTAATTATTGTTTCATTGGAATCGCTACACGCTTGCGCAATGACTGGGCGCGGCGTTTAGCTGTTGCATTGTCCGGCTCAATTTTTAGGGCCTGATCGTAGCTTTCTAATGCCTGAACTGTTAACTGTTTCTTTTCATAGCTGTGGCCCAGATTATTGAGGGCTGTGACATAGCCGGGAGCGATTTTTAAGGCAGCTTTGTATTGACGAATGGCCAGATCAAACTGTCCCTGGGCAAAGTAGGAATAGCCTAACGCGTTATAAATCAAAGGAGCGTTCTCGGTTTCTTCTTCTTCGTCCTTTAGGGCTTTGAGTGCCTGCTGCAAATAGATGGCTGATTGGGAGAATAGCTTTTTGTCTAGCAATAGGCTGCCTAGTTCGTAATATTCTTGGGCTGTGCCTTTTTCCTTAGTCAATTTCCTTTGCAAACGACCTAGGGTGCTTTCAATGCGGCGAGTCTTAAATACCTGGCGAATGATAAAAAAGGCCGAAAGCCCCAAGAGGGCAATAAGGATGCCCAGGTATGTCAAAAATAGGCTGCTATTTTCCATGAACTCGCTGATGTGGTTAGTGAGTGTTTGACTATTTTGTTTATTTTCCCATGGTAGCTACCGTAACCCCCAGTGGGCAGCTCGATCTTGTAACCAACCTTCGTCATCCCATTGGCGTAGGGCGGTGTTGATGGCTCGACGCAAGTCGCTATGTTTGGTCCCTTTGGGAATTGCGATCGCAACTGGCTCTACAGAAATCACCTCATCCAAGAGCCGATACTGATTGCTTTGTTGTTCCCAGCCTGTCAGCAAGGAAACATCCCCTGCAAATGCGTCTACTTGACCGCTGTTTAGTAACGTAACAGCGGCCTGATAAGAGGCGATTTTGATAATTCTGACCGCTGGCAGCTGATGCCGGACATGAGCCAAGGTGCTGGAATTGTCTAACACGGCAATACGATCCAAGTCCTCTAGGTTTTCCACCTGGGAAGAAGTGGTGATAAAGCCGGTGCCATCCAAGTAATAGGGGGCACTAAAACTGGTAATGCGCTGGCGTTGGGCAGTGATAGTGATGGCTGCGATCGCAATATCCACATCACCATCGACCACTGCATTAACTCGTTCCACATTACTAACCGGTCGCAGTTCAACAGCTGTTTCATCCCCCAATAATGCCAGAGCCAGCTGTCGAGCAATATCGATTTCAAATCCTTGTAAATTGCCTAGGGTATCTCGATAGCCCAGGGGATACAGATTGTCCTTAACCGCCACAATCAGTCGACCGCGTGCCTGAATCTCTGCTAATTCTGCAGCTACAACAATTGGGGGCACAGTAACCTGTGCCCCCAACCATAAACCTATACCCAGAAAATATCGCCACATCAGGCGTGTCTAGCCTTTCTTGTCAGCTAGCTCAACCACCTTAGTAAAGGTGCCTGGATCTAAAACTGCCATTTGAGCCAACATTTTGCGGTTAATCTCAATGTTGGCTGTTTTCAAATCGCCAATCAAACGGCTGTAGGTAGTGCCATTGAGGCGTGCAGCTGCATTAATACGAGTAATCCATAACCGACGAAAATCACGCTTCTTGTTACGACGGTCACGATAAGCGTAACGCAGGGCCTTCATCACCTGCTGGTTAGCTGTCCGGAAGAGTTTAGAATGGGCTCCCCGGTAACCCTTCGCAAGCTTGAGGATTTTCTTGCGGCGCTTGCGAGCTACATTGCCGCGTTTTACACGTGCCATATTAGGTCGTTATTTACTAGGAAAAACAGTTGAAAAATTGTAGGTGCAATTTATGCAATGCCCTTACAAATAGGGCATCATGCCTTCGATGTTGGGGACATCGGCATCGACTACAACAGCTTTTTGAGATAGGCGATTCTTACGTCCAGACGATTTGTGCTGTAGTAGGTGATTCTTAAACGCCTTGCGACGCATAATTTTTCCACTGCCACTACGGCGAAAACGTTTGGCAGCAGCCCGGCGAGTTTTAAGCTTGGGCATGGTTTGGTTTTTTACGAGACGGTTTTACACGGTCTATGATTCTACTACGTCTGTTGGGGTTGCTTCAATAGATAAGCCGAGATTTATTTAGGATCAGCCGTCTTACTGAAACATCCAGTGAGGTTTATAAAAAATGCGGTTAATGATTTTAGGTGGCCCTGGTTCAGGTAAGGGGACTCAATCCAACAAACTCAGCAAACATTTTGGCATTCCTTGGATTTCCACTGGAGATATTTTGAGGGCTGAGATTGCAGCGAATTCAGAAATAGGACAGCGAGTTTCAGAAACCTTGGCCCGTGGGGAACTGGTGTCCGACACTCTAATGATTGATTTTATTAAGCGGCGTCTGCAGCAGCCCGATGCAGTTCAGGGTTGGATTTTAGATGGATATCCCCGGACAGCGTTCCAGGCTGAAGAACTCGATTTCTTTTTAGACACGCTGAATACTAAGGTCAACCATGTGATTTGGTTAGAGTTGCCCGCTCACTGTCTGATTGAGCGTTCGGAAAATCGAGGGGCGATTGATGATAATCCTGAGTCTCTGCGTCGTCGTATAGAGACATTGGCTGAGACCACGATGCCAATGTTGGAGTATTACGACTATCGTCAGCTCTTAATACGTGTTGAAGGTAATCAACCCCCTGATGATGTGAAGCGAGCAATTTTGAAATCTCTGGGGCATTGAGGGGCTGATTGAGAGCTGTGATTTCTAACTCAGCAAAAGGTTTGATCGATTCTTTACCATTGCCGAACCCTACATCTGGCACAATAGCCCTGATCGTTCTTGTCTGAGAAAGACCTATGACTATCCATCCCGAACTTCAGGCCGCCTTTTCCCAAGGCCATGTACTCAAGATTATTAGTGGCCTAACTAACTTTGATACAGTCAATGTTCTGGCTGTAGCCAAGGCTGCTGAAAAGGGAGGGGCTACATTTGTCGATATTGCCGCTGATGCTGAGCTGGTGC
>JBCCJR010000134.1:0-12526 GCA_039045805.1 Cyanobacteria bacterium P01_C01_bin.118 | reverse complement strand
GGTAGGACTCCCTGATCCAGGTATACCGCCAGAGGGCATCCGGGTGATGACTCACAATCTTTGGATTAGTAATCCACAACTTGATGCCATTGAGCAATCGATTGAGCGAGAGAGTCCAGATATTCTGTTTTTGTCTGAGGTCACTCAGGAGATGATGAGGGAGCTGCGATCGCGACTCAACTATCCCCACGACTACCGCACCACCGGCAGCAACAATGCCCTATTTAGCCGATACCCCATTCTAGCCGCAACAACTGACGACTTTGGCGTCACCACCAGGGGCAGAACCTTTAACCTGGTGGCCACTCTCGATGTTGACAATGAGCCTGTCACCCTGATTGGTGTTCATCCACCGGTGCCAATCCTGCGAAATTTCTTTCATATTCGCAATCATCAGCTGGATACAGTAATCCGTGCTAGCCAAGAAATAGAGGGCAAACTAATTGTGCTTGGAGATTTTAATACGGCTCCCTGGTCGGCCTATTTTGAACGGTTTGAACGACAGGGCCAGTTGCAAAATGCTGGGCGCGGTCAGGGGATTCTGGCCACTTGGTATTTTAATCAGACGTTAAAGACCCGCTATATCAAAATCCCCATCGACCATATTATGACCCGAGGGTTTAAGCCTTTGAAAACCTGGACTGGTATAACTGGTGGCTCTGATCATAAACCTGTGATAACAGTTCTTGAATCATTATCAGACAGCGTTTGAGGTGGGCCAGATTACTGTGGTCTTACTCTCCTCCCCTTTAGAAGGGGAGGTGCCGGAGGCGGAGGGGTTATCAACACCTATTTCTAAATCTCGATACCCCCCTGTAAGTCCCCCTTCTAAAGGGGGACACTAGATCCCGGCAATGCCTCACAGCAACTGTCTACTCTCTCCTACTGCAACAAGCTCCGCAACATCCATGCATTTTTCTCATGGATCTGCAGTCGCTGGGTCAATAGGTCAGCTGTGGGTTCGTCATTGGCTTCATCCGCTATGGCAAACACCTCACGGGCAGTCCGGGCAACGGCTTCCTGACCTTCCACCAGGAGGGCGATCATATCTTCAGCTTTGGGCACGCCCTCAGTCTCACTAATGGAGCTGAGTTTGGCATATTCGCTGTAGGTGCCAGGGGCCGGAAACCCTAGAGCACGAATCCGTTCTGCGATCGCATCCACCGCCAAGGCCAGTTCATTATATTGAGTCTCAAACATCAGATGCAGCGTTTGGAACATCGGACCTGTCACATTCCAATGGAAATTATGGGTCTTGAGATAAAGCGTATAGGTATCGGCCAGGGTGCGAGCTAGGCCCGCTGCGATCGCCTGACGGTGGTCGTCACTAATACCAATATTGATGGGGAGAGTTGATGTAGACATGGGGCTAGTCTCCTGTTAGTTAGTGTGATGGGTTTAAGCAATCTACTCAGCCAAACACAGTAGTGCAGCTCAGCAATTATAGATAGCAGAAACTTGCTTTTCTGTATTTTCTAACCTTCTTAATCATACTCATAACGACTTCGACTTGCAATATATTATTGGCCTGACCGTCAGGCAATGGGCCTGACGGTCAGGCAATGGGCAATGGGGAACAGCAAAACCGTTTCGTCAGTAACCTTTTCAGATCTGCCCTAATCCTCAATTGCCCAGCGAGCCTAGCGAGCTAAAAGACAATTTAAAAACTTCTACAAATTGCCCAGGCAGTTAATTGAGCTTTGGGCTATGGTTTGAAGGGCACTTTGGAGCGGGCTATGGTTTTGGCTGATTGGTGGATGACGCGTGGCAAACATACTGTATTGGTTGCCTTGGGGCTGCTAGAAGTTATTCCCAGCAGTGTTCTGGCCCAGGCTCCCCTAAACCCTGAAATTCAAATCGGTCTGATACAGCGATTTGGGGATGAGGACCAGGATAAATTAGTGCTCACTCCCCTCTCTGGCGACAAATTAACGGTTACCTTTGAAACCGGTGGACAACCTCAAACCATCACCACTCAGCAGCTTACATTAGACGTCGGCTCACAGCCCTTACCCCAGCCAGTCCTGCAAGAATGGGTCGTGCTCAGTAGCCACCGCAGTTTTGAAAGCGCCGAAGAAAGTGCCAACCAGTGGAAAGCTAAAGGCATCGCTGCTGAGGTGGCCCAGCCCAGTTCCTGGCAAGTGTGGGCTAAACGGGAGGATTACAACACCCCTTTGCTGAGACGTTTGCTGTTAGAAAGTCTCCACGAGGCGGGGTACAAAAACACCTTTATCGACAGTCAGGTACTGACAGCCTCTCCCCAGGCCGCATTTATCGCCAACGGCTATCGCTACAACCGCCACGTCTTTGATATTACGAGCGCCAACCGTCGCGTACAGATTGCAGAAAATGGCGGGTCCAAAAAGCTCTTTGGCGGTAATTTTAAGCTGCAACCCAACGCCTATGGTACCTATACCCTGGTGAATCAGGTGCCGATTGAAACCTATTTGCGGGGTGTAGTTCCCCATGAGATTGGTCCCAGTGCTCCCCAAACAGCGGTGGAGGCCCAGGCCGTTCTGGCTAGAACCTATGCCCTGCGTAATCTACGTCGGTTTGCCATTGATGGCTATGAACTGTGTGCCGATACCCAATGCCAGGTCTATCGCGGCTTGAGCGGTACGGTGCAGCGGGCAGATCGTGCGATCGCAACCACCCAGGGACAGGTACTCACCTACAATGGTGAACTGATTGACGCCCTTTACTCCTCGACCACCGGCGGTATTACGGCTCGCTTTAGCGACGTGTGGAATGGCTTTGACCGCCCTTATCTGCAGCCCGTCATCGACTCCCTTGCCTTTAAATGGGATCTAGCCGCCCGCCCCCTATCTGACGAAAACAATTTCCGCGCTTTTATCAATCTTAAAAACCGCTTTAACGAAGACGACTGGCCCACCTTTCGTTGGCAGCGATCCGGCACCTTTGAAGAGATCACCGCCGGTGTCAAAGAATATCTCATCAACCGCAAAAATCCCCTGGCCAACCTCACCGCTGTTACTGGTCTTACCGTTACCGAACGCTCCGACACAGGCCGGGTCCAAACTGTGTTGGTCAATACCGACGTAGGGGACTTTGAGCTGAAAAAAAATGAAGTTGTCAGCGCCCTGATTCCCCCCCGTAGTCAGCTCTTTTATCTAGAGCCCCTATACGAAACCAAAGACGACAACAAACCTGAGCCCGACAAAACAACAACAGCCAGCACCCCCACCGAAAAACAAGCCCCCCCAGTTCAAAAGGGGTATACCTTTGTCGGTGGCGGCTTTGGCCATGGCGTCGGTATGAGCCAGACGGGCTCATACCGTTTGGGAGAAAACGGCTGGCCCTATCAACGCATCCTCCAGTTTTACTACCCCAACACCCAGCTGCTACCTATCAGCAACGACATCGTTTTCTGGCGCGATCCCGAAACTCCACAGGCAGAAACCCCAGAAACTACTGTCAAGACCCCTGCCTCCACAACAACAGAATCAACTACTCCCGAAGATCCAGCATTCTCCCTACCGTAAAAAGGGTCTACCCCTAAAGCTTCCTTAATAGACCTTGCCGTAAACTTTATTCTCACAACTAATAAATTGAGATGTATCCAAAAATACAAATAAAAAAGGCTTCTCAAGACTGAGAAGCCTTTTTCAATTACCTAACCGATGAACAAGGGTTCAAACGCTAGCGCTCATCTAAACAAAGCTTAGTAAAGAGCCTCTTCCTGATGAGTCTGGATGGTGCAGTCAGAGGTGGGATAGCAAACACAAGTTAATACATAACCAGCTTCGATCTGATCATCATCCAAAAAGGACTGATCGGACTGGTCGATGCTGCCAGCAGTTAGCTTTCCAGCACAAGTGGAGCAAGCGCCTGCGCGACAGGAGTAGGGAAGATCGAGCCCCTGCTCTTCAGCAGCATCAAGAATATACTCGTCGTCAGCTACGTCGATTGTAGTGTTTAGACCTTCAGCTTCGTTGACCAAAGTAACCTTAAAGGTTGCCATGCTAGTATCCTCTACTATTGCAGTAATTTAAATCTGTTAGTTCCTAATAGTTCCTATAGAAGTTTGAATAGGAAATCTATCGGAACAACATCAATTCTGATACTAGAAGAAAACATTAATGCTTTGCTACTTTTCTGGCAGATGGCTGAATGGTATTCGTAATCAAAACGCAGCATTTCCCATGGTTTTACTTATGGAACCGACCGATAAGCCATGGCTCAATCTTAGGAAATGCTCTCCAGACAATAAATCCAGGGATTTGGCAGTACTGGCATGCATTTAGAGTATCTGAATTAAGTTATGATTAATTAAACCATTCATTAGTAAAACTTATATCTATTTTCATAGATACGTTACTGATAGTTATTCTCAATTTAGAGCAAGCTTTTTTTATTACAAATGCGGTTTGAATTGTTACTGATAGTTATTCTCAATTTAGAGCAAGCTTTTTTTATTACAAATGTGGTCTAAATTACTATAGGCTTTGTAATCTAATTAACTTTTCTCAAAATCAACTAATAACAACTAAACATTGATTCAACTTCAATGAAAACGTCCTCGTACAGTTGATAGGATCCAATGACGATTTACGCTGCCGTGATTGGCACAGGGTTTGCTGCTGCTAAGCGGGTGGAATCCCTGCAAGAAATTCCCCAGACGCATATGTCGACTGTTGTCAGCCGAAGTCTTGAGCGGTCTCAGCACTTTGGTCTGCAGCATCAGATTCCTGCTTGCACCATTACAGACCTGTGGCGAGATTTAGACATAAATTTAGTCTTTATCTGTACCGTTAATTCGGACCATGGCCACTTGGTACAACAGGCTTTGGAAAACAATAAACACGTTGTTGTCGAATACCCATTGGCGTTGGATATTAAACAAGCCACTGACCTGATTAGGTTGGCTCGTCAACGGCAGCGCCTACTGCATGTTGAACACATTGAGCTGATTGGGGGACTGCATCTGGCCATGCAGCAACATTTGACGGCCATTGGCACCCCCCACTATGTCCGTTACCGCACCCTAGCCCCCAAACATCCCGCCCCCAAAAAGTGGAGCTATCGATCAGAACTTTTGGGGTTTCCGCTGATGGCAGCGCTTTCTCGCATTCAGCGGTTAACCGATCTCTTTGGCCCGGTGGACTATGTGACCTGTGATGGAGGCATAGAGCAGGATGCAACCGACTACTTTCGTAGCTGTTTATACAGTGCTCAGCTACGTTTTTGTAATGGCACCCTGGCTGAGCTTACCTACGGTAAAGGGGAAGGTCTATGGCGACGCAGTCGATATATAGAAGCGCGGGGCGATCAGGGCTGTCTGGTATTTGACGGTAACCGGGGCACTTTGATTACCGCTGCTGGAGAGCAGTCAATCCTGGCGGCTCCCCGCCAGGGGCTATTTCAAAAAGACACTCAGTGGGTGGTGGAGCACTTGCTGACAAGTAAGCGGCTCTATGTACAGCCCGAGGAGAGTTTGTATTCGCTACAGGTGGCAGCGGCGCTGCAGCGGGCGTTGGAGTTAGGTAAACGAGTGCCGGTTACCGATTAACTAAAACGCCTGGTTTCTCCTGTTCGGGCACAATGTCTAACACATCAATCTGGGCGCAATATTCTAAATCAGCGGTGTTGTTTAACCGCAGAAGACGCTGGCCATGGGTGGCAACATGCATCAGCTTTAGCATGGAGTCTTGCCACTGCTGGTATAACGCCACGGCTGCTACGGTGGAGTCGTTGCCGGTTAAGTCTGCAAAACTCTGCCCCGTTGTTGTCATCAACCCTTGAATAATCGCTCCGGCACAAACGGTGTCTTCTAAAGAATAGGTGCCTTCCCAACCGGAGCCCACCAGCCAAACTGTTTCGGGCTGCTTGTCCAACAGTTTGTCCACCACGGCACGGCGTGTGGTTAGGGCCGCAGTCATTACCAAGGGAGCTGCCTGAATCCGCTGTAGACAGCGAGTGCCATTGGTGGTGCTCATAAACAAACGGCGACCGGCTGTACGCTCAGGGGAATGATCGCGGGGGGAATTGCCCAGATCAAAACCGTCTACTCGTTGACCACCGCGCTCCCCTGCCAAAATGCGTTTCTCGGCAGGCCATTGCTCACTGGCATTGACCAGCTTTTCTAAATCGCTAAAAACTTCGATGGCTTCGGCACCTGCTTTAAATGCCGCCGCCATTGTCGTTGTTGCCCTGAGGACATCAATTGCGATCGCGCAATCCGGCAAACCATCGGCTGGTACTTCTTCCGGGGTGTGGTAAACGAATAATTTCACAAAAAGTTAGGCACGGACAGACCAGACTATTCTATGCGGAACAGGTACAAAAAATTGTCAGTGCTGATTAAATTCCCCCCACAAACCAGCCTGGGTTGAGTCGGTGCTCTGGATCAAACTTTTGTTTAATGGCCTGCATCATGGCCAGGGCATTGCCGGTATATCCCCAGGGTTCCAGGTCTAACGATGGTGGTGCCTGCAAAATGGTTAGGTACCCTTTATGGGCCTCGCAGTGGGTCCTCAAACGAGTTAATACCTCTACCAAATCGGGGGCATCGGCATCCAGGGCCATCAGCCCCAGGCCACTGGCATTGTGCAATCGGGCTAACCAGTTTGCCCGATCCAGTATCTGCAGCAGCGGCACCAGCTGGGTGGGGAGTAGACCCACTTTGCACAATACTTTGGTGGGACTGGCCAATTGGTGGGCCAGGGAAGACCAGAAAGCACTGTCCTCAAAAGATTTGCTATCTAGTCCAGCAGCGGTTGCGATCGCTTGAAAGCGCTCCACTTGTTCTTCTACTCCGGCTGGAATGCCTTGAAACCGACCCGCCAGACGAATGCCGTTGTTGGCCCCCACTAGATCCATGGCCACCGGCACAATGCCCTGCAGCCGAGTTTGCAATGCGGCCTCTGCGATCGCCGCTGGAGCCCCGGACAACACAACGGTCTGGGACTGGGGAGCAATGGGATACAGCCGTAGCGTAATCTGGCTCAAAATGCCCAGAGTGCCATAGGCACCCGTCATCAGCTTCATCAGGTCATAGCCCGCCACATTTTTGACGACACGACCCCCAGCTTTAACTACCTCGCCGTCGTAGCGCACAAACTGTATGCCGATCACCGTATCGCGGACGCTGCCATAGCGCTGTCGCAGCGAGCCGCCATCGGCTGTGGCCACAATGCCCCCTACGGTAGCCGTTTCTCCATAGAGTGGGTCCACCGGCCAAAACTGATTGTGGAGCTGTAGTTTGGACTGCAAATCCTGAAATGGGATACCCGCACCTACTCGGGTTGTAAAGTCATCCACCCAGTGCTCAACCAGCTGGTTTAACCGAGCCGTACTGACCACCACATCAATATCGTCCAACTGATGGTGGCAGCCCCAATGCAGCTTAGTACGCTGTCCACAGCTCAGCAAACGCCAGCTCTCCTGATGGCAGGTGCGCACCACCGCCGATAGCTGCTCCACCGACTCAGGAAAAACAATATTTAAATCATCAGCAGGCTTAAATCGAGAATCGTTAAAGCTGGACCAGGGCACCACCTGATCGGCCCCCAGCATCGATTGAAATTTAGTAGTTACAGAGCTCATGATGTTGCGCTGGCTGCGCTTTACATCATACCGGTGGCATGGCCTACTCAATCCCAATTTTCACCGGTCCGCTGCCAGGATCTTTAGGCGGCTCTGACCGCACCTTACGATAGTCAGCATAAAGCCGATCCCGCCAGGTCCAGAACAGTTCATATTCAGGGGCATCGGCTAGACCTGGCACCCCCTTTTCGCAAAGACCTGGGGGCAGATCGATATAGCGCTGGGCCGGAAACTTGAGATACATGGAGATGCCAGCCACAGCAAAGTCCGCCAGGGTGGGCTGCAGACCTACCAAATAAGGGTGTTCTTGCAAAATGGCACAGATCGATGACAGCGCCTGCTGCAAGCTAAGGGTGGCGGCTTTGATGTCGTCGGGGCCAAAACCAATACCGCTGCCCAGCAGGTTTAACAGATCGCCAGGCACCGCCCCCACCAAACCCTTGACCATATCCGGTGTGGTAGTAGGCAACAGCGCAGTGCGAAAGCTGGGGTGTTGGCTAAAGGCTCCGATCATGGCCTTGCGGGCATTGGGGCCAACGGACTCATCGGCCCAGTCCTCTAGCATCAGACACAGCCCCCGCATGGGACCATCGGCGGGGAGAATGGGGCGGTCGGGATAGGTGCTGTCTAAGTAGGTTGCGATCGCGCTCGAATCCGCCACCACCGTCGCCCCATCCTTAATCACCGGCACCTGTCGCTGTCCCGACAGCCGATACAGATCAACCTGACCAATCCCCGGAGTTACCTCCACCGTCTTATAAGCCAGCTGTTTGTAGTCCAAAATTAGCCGGACTTTCTCGCAGTAATGGGAGGCTTCAAACTGATAAAGCTCAATCATGGATATTAATGGATATTAAACAATTAAGAACACTCGGCTGGTTCCGCCACATTCACCGTCAAGTTCTCATACCCCATCGGTGACAGCAGCTGACGCATCGTCACCTCGGCTCGCTCGCTGGCCATGTCCAAAATGCCCTCATCACAGGCTCCCTGGCGGATTCGACTGATCGCCTCCTGCTGCGCCAGCGTCTGCAGTTCTGGAGCCCGGTCCGGCCCCAAACTCAAAAAACCACGGTCATAGTCATAAACCTCTGAGCGCGATACATCTATCTTGGCATCCAATAGTTTAGGAGCCGGTAGGGTCACCACTAAACTGGGGGGCAAATCATCAGAGTCATTGATGACCTCCACATTCTCTTCAGTGATGGCGGCCAGATCGATCCCCGCCCGCACCTCGCCATGGGCAATGTACAGCAGGTTAGTTTGACCAATCACATAGTTACCCACCTTGCGATTACTCTCGGCAGGTACCACCGTCTGCATCGAAAATATAGCCGTAGTTAGTTCGCTTGCCCCCTGCACCTGTTCCACTACCAGGGTGCGAGTATCGACTTTATCCTCCGGCGGTTTTGGCGTGAACATCAGCTTCACCCCATCCATAAATTGCTCTCCGGTGCGCCACATACCGTAGCCCGTCACCGAAGCCACCACCAGTCCCCCACCTAAAATAACCATGGACAACATTGACCAAAGGCCAAACCCAAGCCGTCGAGACCTTTGTTTATCCTTCTGCCGATCGGATTTGCGATTGGTCACACGGGAAGGGCGAGTAAACATGACACCATCTAGAACGCTAGGGTCGATTCTAGCGTCAGTTGTCAAGAATGGACGGTCAGGTTGGCCAATTTAATTAAGCACACTTAGAATCTACCTGCATGTAGCGACCCGCATAGGACCATACCTCCTAACTTCTGGTCATGTATGGAGCCATACAACTCAGATAAACACGATAAGGTGGAATAAGGAACACGCATACTGCTACTCTATGACTGCCGCTTCACCTGAGACTAACCAACAGCGCCTCAAGCGTTTTCGTAACAACCTGCTCAAACTGCATAAGCTGCTCCTCGATTCAGAGCGAAATCGCTATGAGCAAACCAACGGTCCTATTAAAAATAAAGGTGAGTTCTTTCAGCTGGTGATCAGTGACGATGCCTTTAGCTGGCTGCGGCCCATCTCTCAGTTCATCGTACAGATCGATGAGTTTACCAGTGCAAAAGAGCCCCCTGAAAATCCGGAAGAGACCGCAGCAATTCTGTTAGAAAAGGGACGGCTGATGCTCAAGCCCGATGAGAATTCGGTGACACCTCTAGCCGCCAAATATTTTGAAGCGATTCAAAGCGATCCACAAATTGCCCTTATGAATGCCGAAATCACCAAAGTGTTTCACCCCTAGAAGCCCGTTTTTTGAGGTGAGTCCATTACTTTAGCGATGAGCCTAGATAAAAACCGGGCTTCTGGGGTGCCTCTCACAATAAAAAACACCTTGCCTAAAATGATTAGCCATGGTTAGTACTGCACCAGTTCCTCAAAATATTCCTACCGACACCTGGGTTCGGGCAACTTGGGCAGATTATGTAGCGCTGGTGGATAAAAATCCAGCCTATGACCATGGAAGATGCTATTACGAATCAGGAGAGATGTGCATTGAAATGGCTCCATTAGGTCCAAGTCATGCCAGAGACAATGCAACGTTGTCTAAAGTGGTTAGTTTGTTTGCAACGCTTAAGATGATTCGAGTGGCGGAGTATGTAAACTGTACTTTTCGTAAGGAAGGTATGCGGGATGCACAGCCCGATCTGGCTTTTTATCTAGGGCAGGATACTCGGTTTCCGCCTCGTAATAATGAGCCCGCTGATGTGGATCTCTACGGAGTGCCTCAACTGGTGATTGAAGTGGCAGCCAGCAGTCTGAGTGAAGATTTAGGAACTAAACGGTTGCTGTACGAGCGCTTTGGTGTTGATGAGTATTGGGTGGTGAATGTCTCTAGTGCTCAGGTGATTGCGTTTTCTGTTGTTGATGGTGGCAGTGGTGAGATTCGTGAGTCTAAGGTGTTGTCTGATTTGAGCATTGAGACTGTTGAAGCAGCATTGCAAAAAAGCCAATCAGAGGATGATGGAGCTATTAATCGCTGGTTGATTGAGCAGTTTAGCTAAAGCATCAGAGCAGTCAAGCCAATAAAACATCAACACTCACGCTAAAACCCGTTAATACCTGCTGAGTGCTAACTGTTTCACCCCAGCTAAAAATTTGTTTACTGTCAGTAGTCACTACAATTACCCAACCGCTATCGGGATACACTAACCAGACCTCTTTGCTTCCAGACGCCAGATATTCGTAAGCTTTGGCAATCATATCCTCAGCTAGATCTGTGGGAGAAACAATCTCGGCGGTAAGAGGAAAGCTTTGGGGCAACACTTTAGCATCGCCATACTGAGCCAGCAGGTCAGGGGTGAGATAAGCTACATCAGGCGATCGTCCCTGCTCTTGGGTACGACAGGGCACTTCAGTATATACTTCGCCACCTAGCTCATTGTTTTCAGCATGGAGGCTCCAAAGGGTACTTAGACGCCGCTGAATTTTGCTGTGTTTCAGGGTCATACCTTGCTTGGTAATCAATGAGCCATTGACCCACTCAGTTCTGGAAGGCGGGTTTTGGAGCCAATCGGCCAGAGTTAGCTTAGGAACGGTGCTAGAAGCGACCATGAAAGTCAAGGGAATGAAGTGCTTCCTATTTATTGTACAAGATGAAAAATTAGCAGTTTTGCTAAAGCATTATGTTAGGGCAGTTTTATCTGAATATGCTTTATTTGCTTCAACATAAATCTTTAAAGCAAGGGCCATTTGCCGTTCAGCCTCATCGCCTTGAGCTTCAAACCATTCCAGCACATCTTGATCAACTACGAGTGTGATCGATTTTTGAGCAGGTTGTTGTCTAGAACCACGACGGACGAATGCTTTCGCAAACATGTCAGGGGTTACTTCTGGGCAATCTGATAAATCAATGTCCTCGTCGGACATACTGTCCAGCCGCTGCCAATCCGTTTCAGATTTGTTCAAAGTAGGTTCTTTGCTCATATTTAGTCGCCTTTCGTGCAGAAATCAAGCGGATCACATTACTGAATCGTTAGGGCATACAGAGTTAGGGCATACAGACAAACAGAAAGTAGGCTTCTAGGAAATTAGCTAGTCAGGGAAATATCTGTATATTTCTCGTCTGTGAAGACAACGTATAAAAATAAAGCTGCCAGCATTAAGCATTAGACCAATCCGGTAATCACCAACACGGATACGATAATAATCACCTTCAGCTTTGAGTTTCTTGAGATTACTGATACTACTGAGAGTATCAGCGGCCTCAACAGCTTCAATGGCTGATTTAAGCTTTGTGAGCAAAGACTTGTCTTTGATTTTTTTCAAATCCTTTGCAAAGGATTTACGAAACTCGGTTTTCACTCAGCAGTCTCCAGCATGCTGAATATTTCATTACGATCCACTTGTTCACTATCCTTGCCCTCATCAATTGCTTTAGCAAGGGCTATATCCTCCATAACTTCAGTGATCAAGTCGTACAGTAGTCCTCGCTGCTCTTGCAGGATTTCCACCAGAGCGGCTTTGATCACTTCTTTGAGTTGAGTTGAATCAAGGGTGGCTCCAGACATGGGGTTTGGTTTGTGTATTTTTCCTATCTTAGTGGAGCTCTGAAAATAGTGGCAGAGCCACGGGATTGCTTGCCAGGCAGAGTCTGGGAGGTAGGAGTGCGAAAATCACCTGCTGGGGTACTTGCCAGGGGGAAATCGGCTACTATGCTGGGAAATGGTGGCGGGGAAATAGCCTATGGCAGACAAGGGCAAGTACTACGGGCAGCAGCTGCAGGCTAAGGAGGTACTGCGACTTTATGCAGCAGGTGAACGGGACTTTCGTGGGACGAACCTGCGGGGGCAGAACTTTCGTGGAGCGAATTTATCTGGGGCGGACTTTAGTCGGAAGTTGCGCAAGCAAAAATGGCATAAAAACCTTGCTCTCTAAGCCATAGAGGGCATTTTTTGATGAGCACTTACTGGGTACACTACACCGATAGGTTCAATAGCTCAAATGCTTGTCGTTGGGTAGGTGTAGG
>JBCCJR010000133.1:0-12547 GCA_039045805.1 Cyanobacteria bacterium P01_C01_bin.118 | reverse complement strand
CCGCTGCTCATCCGTAAGCTTTTCATAACAGTGGGGACAGGCAACACCTGCTTCATAGTGAGGAGACTGAGTATCTTCTGCAGAGATTGGATGGCCGCAGCCGTGACACATCTCATAGCTACCAGGCTCTAACCCATGCTGTACCGTCACTCGCTCATCAAATACAAAACATTCTCCTTCCCAAAGACTCTCATCAGTCGGAACTTCTTCCAGGTACTTAAGAATGCCGCCTTTCAGGTGATAAACCTGCTCAAACCCTTTTTCTAGGAGGTAGGAAGAGGCTTTTTCACAGCGAATCCCCCCGGTACAGAACATCGCCACTTTCTTATGTTGAGTAGGATCTAGCTGTTCCGCTGCATAGTCAGGAAACTCACGAAATGAGTCAGTATGGGGGTTGTTTGCGCCTTTAAATGTGCCGATATCAACTTCATAGGTGTTGCGGGTATCCACCACCACCACATCTGGGGCAGAGATCACCTGATTCCAGTCTTTGGGCTCAACATAAGTGCCAACTTGTTTAGTAGGGCTTACGCCTGGCTGGCCCAAAGTAACAATCTCTTTCTTGAGCTTCACCTTCATCCGGGCAAACGGCTGCTCGTCAGCATGGGAAGTTTTATGGGTGAGATCTGCTAATCGTGAATCTTGTTTGAGGTAGGTGAGTAATATCTCCAAGGCTGCATCTGTTCCTGCCACTGTAGCGTTAATTCCTTCTAACGCCAGCAAAATGGTTCCCTTAATCCTTTGAGACTGGCATAGCTCCAGAAGAGGCTGACGTATCGCCTCAAAATTATCAAGAAGAACAAACTTATAAAAAGTAATAACAGTCCAAGGCATTAGAAAAATTGAAGCTTGAGGATTTGGCGTGGTTTCACGATTTCTCAGAACAATGCAACATTGAACCTATAAACCGAAAACCTATCCCCTCCAGAGAGGGGATAAACACTAGAAGTTTTACTTTACCGCCGGACAGGGTCTTTCTTCATATGGAACTCATACACAATTCTGACCGATATAGAAAATTTCTTCCCAGAATACAGCTCCATCTGAGAAATACTAGCAATATTTTCGATGAACCTCGGTGGCAGCTCGGTGGAGATATGAATGACGATAAATCAGAGCATTCATGTCTTTGCCATAGCCACCACCGATTACACAGGCTACTGGATATATCGCTTTTGCACAGGTTTCTAACACATACTGATCGCGACGATACAGTCCTTCATCGGTCAAAGTTAACTTGCCCAGACGATCGTCTCGGTGAGGGTCAGCACCAGCATCATATAGCACTAAATCAGGCTTTACCTGGGCCAGTAAATCAGGTAAGTGGGCCTCTAACTTAGCTAAATACTCGTCATCCCCGGTGCCTTCATCCAAGGGCACATCTAAATCGCTAGTTTGTTTACGACCTGGAAAGTTAACAGCACAGTGCATGGAAAAGGTAAAAACGCTGGGATCATCGCGAAAAATCCAGGCGGTACCATCCCCCTGGTGAACGTCTAAATCCACTACCAGGATAGTTTTTACCAGTTTCTGAGCTTTGAGAAGTCGAGTGGCGATCGCAATATCGTTAAAAATACAAAACCCGGAACCATAGCCAGGAAATGCATGGTGAGTTCCCCCAGCCGTATTACAGGCCAAGCCATGATTAAGGGCTAGCTTAGCAGTCAGGATAGTCCCACCCACTGCCGTACAGGTACGCCGCACTAGTCCCTCACTCCAGGGCAACCCAATACGACGCTGGGCCTTAGCATCCAAACCGCCTTCACAGTAAGCCGTTACATAGCTAGTTTCATGGACCAGCTCTAACCACTCTTGAGGGGGCCGACCAGGCTGATACAGCTGATCCTCATCAATCACCCGCTCCCGCAACAGCAGATCCCGCAGTAGCTTAAATTTTGGCATCGGAAAGCGATGCCCTGCAGGTAGGGGCGTCACATAGTCAGGATGATAAATGACTGGTAGACCCGGCAAAATTAATCACGATTAAGAGGCAGAATATCTATTCTCACAAATAATTCAACCTAAACGCTTGCATTCGGCAGTAGGGCATCCCCCCGCCCACGTTTTTTACAAAAATGAATTAATCGAACGCTTTTGGCGGACGTCTAATCGATGGGCTAAACTGCCTTCTTTCCAATCCAGTGGTGACGTCTCTCCCTCAGGAACCACAGTCACCGAGCGTGGGGGATCAACCGCAAAAGAAGCAGGCTTAGCCCCACGGGGCGATGGCTGAGGCGAGGTATGGTGAATCTTTTGGTCTGAACGAAAGGACATTACTTCGGACGCAGGGCGATAACCGTTAAGACGGCGATTACGACGCTTACGATTAACGGGCCGTACGGTCCGAGCAGGGGACTGGGTCACCGCCATCCGCCGCCGTCCACGGCGAGAGTCCTCCACGAGGAGTCCTGGTCGCGACATCAACATACAGCCCCCCGAACAGGCAGCCACCAGAACCAACAGAGGCCAAGCGGGTATCGACTGCTCTGGTGAACCGGGCAATGTAGCGGCTGGATCATGTTGGCTAAGAACAATGTCGTCATCCCGCTGCGCTAACCGTGCCACCGCAGCGGCATCAGGAGCACTCAAAGGTTGTCCGACAATACTGCTAATGGGGGGATCTAGGGCCATCTCACGTCCGGGGCTGGAAAGCCCCACCAGCGCGATCGCAATCATGACAATAAAGGTCAACCAGAGCGCCCCTACCAATAGCCAGGGACGAACTAGAAACAAATCGGTCCAAAAAGTGCCTAACCTGGTGACAGCTTTACGTTTTACCGCAGTTTTTTTATCTACCGCCGTTGCAGCAGGCGGCTTTTTGGGGGCTGTTTTCAGCTTGATCACCGGTCTCTCGGCGGGTCTTCTGTTATGGCTCCCCCGTCTTCTACGACCAGGTGAGAAACGTAGCGAGGCACGCTTAAACAGCCCCTGTAAACCTTGAGACTCTTGTTCCATCAAGCTTGGATGCTTAGCCATAACACAATACGTTTTTTATATAAAGCACACCCGCTATAAACCCAGAATATCGGCATTGTAAGCCCTCTTTAACGAGATGACTAGCTTTAGCCTCAATTCTTCAGATATTAGTACACAAATACCTGATAGAGGTCTGTCAATATGATTTACAGATTTACAAGCTATCGTCGTAAATCTAATTCAGCTAGATAAAGCCCAGGATTACGCGCTATCCAACCCTCACTGGAGTTAGTACGGACTTCAAAATAAACAAACGATTCGACCGCTGCACTCCCAGCAACAGTCCCCAACTGAGATCGCGCATCAACAGTATCCCCGACGGCATGGGGCACGTTTGTCAGATTGCCATAACGGGTTTGCAAACCGTCACGATGGTTGACAACTACCATGACCGTACCATTATGTTCTCCAACAAAGGCAACGGTGCCACTGGCTGATGACATCACTTGTGTCCCCGGTGCTGCTGCAAACGCAATGCCGCTGTTAAAAACCAACTCATCCCGCTGAGGATGGGGCTGCCAACCGTAGCTCAGCACTACCCTGGCTGTCTCTGACAAAGGGTATCCCAATGATGTCGGCGTCGCCGCAGTCACAATGCGATTGCTACCTGGAATAAATACTCGACTGGGTAATGTGCTGGGACAGCCATTAATCTCAAACAGCAAATCAGCCCGTGTGCCATAGCTTTCCGCTAAAGATTGCCAGGTCTGCCCGGCGCTTACCTGCACGGCTGTCCCGTTAAAAGGCGGGATCTCAACTTCACCTCCTGTAGGCAAAGCTCCCTGCGTCGGGAGCGCCGGGTTCATCGTAGCCAGGGTGGCAGGCAACAGATCATATTGGGCCGCTACGGTACTGAGAGTTTCCCCCGGCTCAATCCGATGACGGACAACTTGAGATAGGGCGGCATCTGGACATAGAGACGCCTGAGCAGGCATTCCATAGCCAAAGGACAATGCTCCCACCAGTAGCAGCAGATATTTATGAAATCTTTGGAATATGCGCATTCTAGGAACACCCTAGGGTAGACAACGGTAGACCGGCAGTTTGACAGCACTATTGGCAAAATTTAGCCTGAGTGCAGCACCAGCATTCAGTACCATAGAGATGTTTGGGCTGGAGTTATGCACCAAATCAATGCATTACCAAACGCATTTTCGTTAAGGTAAGCTCAGCATGGCTCTCATCTCTAGTTAACGAGGCAGCAGTGATGGGTATTTCTCCACAACGACTGAGTTTATATACTGCCCTACTGTTAGTCGGCAGTGGTGCTGGGTGGGCTGGCCGTAGTTATTTTTTCACCCCTGATGGTCAGGGCCAGGATAGCCAGCTGCCGATTGCTACATCAGTTTTACGAACCACTACGCAGACAGCGGAGACACCATCACAGCCCCAACCCAGCAGCTATCCTCCCATCGACAATCCTAATTTTATTGCAGCTGCCGCTGAACGGGTGGGACCGGCAGTGGTCCGAATTGATGCCTCCCGCTCAGTTCGAGGCATGTCTGAAACATTTGAGCATCCCTTTTTTAAGCGTTTTTTTACTGAGGAGTTGCCCCTTGAACCTGAACTACCTGAACGATTGGAACAAGGTACCGGTTCTGGGTTTATCCTCACCGCTGATGGTCAGGTCATGACCAATGCCCATGTGGTTGAAGGAGCCCAAAAAGTTAGGGTCACCCTAAATGATGGTCGTACATTTGATGGCGACGTCATTGGCACTGACCCCGTCACCGATGTGGCAGTCGTTAAAATCAATGGAGAAAATCTGCCGATGGCTCCCCTGGGGGCAACGGATAGTCTTGCTGCTGGCCAGTGGGCGATTGCCATTGGCAATCCCTTAGGCTTAGACAATACAGTGACAGCGGGTATCATCAGTGCCCTGGGACGCACCAGTTCCCAGGTCGGTATTTCTGATAAACGGGTGCAGTTTATTCAAACCGATGCGGCTATTAACCCCGGTAATTCCGGTGGTCCCTTGCTCAATGCGCAGGGGGAGGTAATCGGCATGAACACAGCCATTCGAGCTGGGGCACAGGGTTTAGGTTTTGCGATTCCGATTGAGACGGCTAAACGGATTGGCGATCAGCTGTTTGAAACTGGCGAAGTCCAGCACCCTTATTTGGGTATTCAAATGGTCAATCTCAATGCCGAAATGCGCGATCGCATCAATGACGACGAGGATATTGACTTTAATATCGAAGCTGACTCCGGTGTCATGGTCATTCGCGTCATGGAAGGAACACCAGCCGAGTCAGCTGGCATCCAACGAGGTGACGTGATCAGCAAGGTCAATGATGTGGATGTTGCCACTGCCACCGAAGTTCAGGCTCAAGTGGAAGCAAGCAGTATAGGCAAGCCGCTCAAAGTGGAAGTTGCACGGCAAGGGAAAACGAAAACTCTAGCGATCAAACCGACAAAAATGCCCAATAATTTCTAAGCCATATAGATAGCGCTTCTGGAGCTTAGTAAAGTTGTTCCAGAAGCGCTATCTAAAAACTATTGGCAAAGCAAAATGCTGCGAACCCGCTTAGTTGTCTAAGTCAGAAAAATCGCTATCAAGCTCACTATCTAACGAAGATAGCCCTGACATACTGGACTCTAGCTCCATACGCTGCTCCATCTGCCGTAAGAAATATCCCGTCATCATGGCCGATGCCAGCAAACCAGCCAGGTTTTCACGGTCAGTGGTGACCTGCACGTTAAATCCTTCTGAGGGAAGCACCCCAATCAATCCCTGCACATTTTGTGAAATAATTTGCTTGATCTCACCGCTCACTGACTGGGCAACTCGGGTTAGTACCTCTGGTGGCTGATGTTGCAGGTATTTCAACAATTGATTGACCTGCGCGTCATCAGAACCCATGCCAATGAATTGGGCGCTATCGGGGTTAAACATAAACGGTTATGTATTGCTTCTATTTACCTTAGCGTGATAAAGCCGATTTCAGCCAGCACTTCCCATGAAGTTCAGTATGAACGGCATGTCTGTAACATGCCCTGCCTCGATATCAGGATTAACGACTGATGGCTCCATAACCAACACTTTATTCAGTTTCTAAGCATCTTGAACAATCACTGGCTCGGTGTCATTTTCCAGACCAGGCATAGGTTCTGAAGACACTTCAGACGCTGCTTCCGATGTTACCAAGGCCTCTTTATCTGCTGATTCTTTTATCAGCTCTGCCGCTCCTTCGACAGTATCATCAGAAGTCTGCGGGATATTAATTTGCGGAAGTTTATCAATCTCAAACCGTTGATAAAATTTTTCCGTCACTTGTAACCAATAAGAGCGCCCGTCGGACTGTCGCCGTCGTCGCACAAATCCTTGATCTACCAGATCATGGACATGACCATAGGCTCCCGACCCCCGTAAATCCACTAGATCCGTCTGGCTAATGGGCCCACGCATCGCAATTGCGGCTAGGGTACGTAACGCCCCTAAGCCAATATCTAACGGAATCAATTCATCTAAAAGGGGCTTAAACGACTGACGCAGCTGCAAACTGTAACCACTTTCGGTTTCAGCAACTTCTAGAGCCCCATCGCGATGAGCATAGTCCCCCATCAGCTCAATCAGACCTGCTTGAGCAACGTCCTTATCGCAATGGGCAAACTCAGCAATTTGAGCCACTGTCAGCGGTTTCGCTTTGAGATATAGAATCGCTTCAATTGTGTGGGACAACGACGCCATAGTTACCAACGCTCGCAAACGTGGGTCAAGGATAGCGTAGGGTACCTCCAAGGGATACCCCTACAGATGAATCGAAATTTAATTGGTAGAGATCCGGGTCAATAACACCGGACAGGGCGCATTAATCCGGACATAGTCCGATAGTGAGCCCCCTAGCAAACGGTCAATATCTGGCAACCCCTTGGCAATAGAGGGGCGACGGTCTGGAGACCCCAAAATCAGCAAGTTGGCATTGAGCTGATCCGCCAGCTCACAAATACGTTTACCGGGTTTACCTTCCGGGGCCACACAGCGATAGCTAATCCGATATCGCTTAGCTTCGGCAATGGCTGGAGCGAGCACGGGATCGGTGTCTGGGTTAGCGTTAATCGCTTCGGCCAGTGAGCTACGCAGATCGGATAAGGTATGCACAAAGACTAATTCACTGCCTTTGACATCGCGAGCCAGGGAGATCGCAACTCGTAGCGACTCCTTAGCCATGTCCGATTTATCAAGGGCCACCAAAATACGTCTGACAGGACGAATGCTATAGAGGTCATCTTTGACCAACAACATTGGTTTTGATGACAGCTGAAATACGTATTGGCTGACGGAATTCTTCAAAATTGCTTTGAGCCCCCCCAGACCACGTGACCCCATGATGATCAGACCAGCATCAATCTCATCAGCGACTTTACACACTTCACTTTTGGCATCACCTTCACGCAACATCGGTGTCACCTTTGATGGCTCAATACCCAGACGAGTAATCGCATTAGCTAACTCTTGTTGATCTTTAGCCTGCTGATCGTCCATATCAGTTGCAATCGTTTGAGGTTTGATTACCTTGAGAACAGTAATTTGAGATCGCTGAATTAACGGAATTTCCAGCAGGGCTTTGAACATGGTTTCCGTGTTGCCAGGCCCTGAACTAGCTAGCAAGATCTTTTCAAACATTGATTAAACCCTATTGAAGATATTCCGTAGGATGTATAAATATCTATGATACGCAAGCTGGTTTCCTAAACAAAAGCGGGATTCACAATTCGTAGTTTGGCGAGTGACTTATCTATGGCTGATTGCTGGTTTGACTATGCTTTTCGAGTACAGCCCCATCACACTGACTATAGCGGTGTGGTATGGCATGGCACCTATATCCAATGGATGGAAACTGCCCGAGTCGACTGTCTGCGAGCAGTAAATTTTGCCTTTGAGGACTTTGTCATAGCTGGATATGACCTGCCCGTTGTTGATTTACAGCTGCGCTACCATAATGCTCTAACTCTGGGGGCAGAGGGTTTGATTAAGACCCGTCTTAGTCCGGGACGCAGTGTGAAACTCATCTGGCTCTATGAGATTTACAACACAACACCCACAACACCCCAGCTATGTATTACAGGACAGGTGACCTTAGTGCCCATCGATCTGGCTAAACGCAAGATCGCCCGTCGTCTACCCTCGCAACTGCAGTCTATGTTTGATGCTCTGCAGCAGTATTTTGCCGAGAATTAATCACTTTCGTTAATGGCTAAGTCTTCTAGTGCTTTCCCTGTCACACGACAGGTTCGCCAATCGTTCAGCATTAAAGCGCCTTTGGACATGTAGAAATCAATCGCTGGTTGGTTCCAATCCAACACACTCCATTCAAAGCGACCACAGCCGTTGGCCAGGGCCACCTGTGCTAGATACTGAAAAATGGCAGTACCGATACCACGGCGACGATAGCCGGGCAGAACAAATAAATCCTCAAGATAAACCCCTGGTTTCATCAAAAATGTGGAAAAATTGAAAAAATACAACGCAAATCCAGCCGGAGCCCCATCAATACGGGCCACGATTGCATGGGCTTTAGGGTTCTCTCCAAACAGATATTTGTCTAAATCTTCGGGAGCTCCACTCACTTCTTGGGCCAGATTTTCATATTCGGCCAGGGCCATCACCAGCTCGAACAGCAGCGGAATATCATCACGGGTAGCGGGATTAATGGTAATGGGAACTGCCATTGGGCGATTGGGGAGAACTATATCTTAGACAGATGCTACAGCTAAACGGCTGGTGACGCGGCCAATGATGTGGTCTTTAGTAAGGACACCAAAATGACGGCTATCACGGGCAGTGGACTCCTCTGTATTATCACTGATCAGGTATACACCACCGCCATAGAAGGTTTCTTGAACTCGCTTAATTAGTAGCAGCCCCGGATGAGTGGGATGGCTTGCGATCGCAATATCCCCCGATTGCAACCCACCCTCTATCTCGGCCAGTACCGTATCTCCGGGCATCAGCGTCGGTATCATAGACCGTTCCCTCACTACAAACCGACGACGGCGGCCCAGCAGCCACTGGAGATATTCTTGCCAGCCAGCATCAGGGAGCACTGTTTTCTTGATGGGTTCGGTGGGCATGGCCTCGTATAGTTGTCGTTTTATGATTTGTAGGTATACAAAAATCCCGCGAAGTCACACTTCACGGGACTGATTAAACTATTGGGTTATTGAACCACTAGCTAGCGGTATACCAAGCCACATCACGGCCCTTAGTTGCCCAAAAGATAGTGTGAATCTTCTCAACAGCCGCCATCAATTCTTCAGCGTGCTGCTGGCTTACTTCTACCTTACAAGCAGAGCAAAGTTTAGCAGCTTTCCAGAAAGTATCATGCAGATCAGGATAAGACTCCAGATGCACAGGCTTAAAATAGTCTGTCCAGAGAATTAACAAATCATCCTTAGTCTTTTGAGCCTGCTCTTCTTTGATTGCAATATAACGAGACAGAGTATTAGCGTAAGCTACTTTACCGGCTGCATCGGCTGGCTCCTCAAGGGCCATAATTTTTTTAGTCATCGACAATACAGCCTCAGCTGTGATGCGAGCAGCAGAGGGATCATATACACCACAGGGGCCATCACAGTGGGCATGGACCTCAGTAGGGGGGAACCAAGCGTTCAGTAATGCAATTGCGTTGTTGAGCATAGTCACCAATCGGTTAAATAGTTGATGGGTCTCTGCCAGAAACTTTGTCGGAAAATCATTCAGCGAATCTGTAGTTTTACCCCCACGTTCACCCCGCAGGTGATAGCTAAAAGCCTGAATTAGCCAAGCTACGGGCGGCAAAATCTGCTGAATGAATTCAGTAGATTGCTATATCCAACAAAATCGTCCAGCGCAGTTAACAGTATACTGCCGTTTCCCCTTCTCTCCATGGGGGATATCAAAGGACGCATAAGGATGCATTTTGTAATATACATAATATTTTTGTACTATCTCCAGGGTAAACTCAATGGAGCATAATCCATACCTGGAAAAAACGTTGAGGCATCAAAATTTAGCATCCTGGCCTCTCTGGCTAAGGCATTCGGCAAAAGCAGGCATTATTCTACTAATTACAGCAGGCTGCAATGATTTGGGCATCGAACAGACCGACCCCAATGCCCATCTGCCTCCCTGTGTTGAACAAAACTGTGACTGTGGTGATTTTGTTAGTCAGGACCTGGCTCAGCTGGTATTGGATGACTTCCCAGGGGATCCTCATAACCTAGATGGTGACGGCAATGGTCAAGCCTGTGAGCAGCTGCCACCCACCACACCAGAATTAGACTGGGCCACCTATTTTTCTAACAGCCCCCATATTGCTCTGGGTAATCCTAGCAATGCAGGGCAAGAAAATAGTGATAACTATTTGATTGATCGGCAACAGTACGTTTTAGCGTACAGTCAAAGTCGTGGGGGGCTGCGCTGGGCTAGTTGGGTGCTCAACCGCGATTGGGTGGGTAGTACCGATCGACAAAACGATTTTCGAACCGATGGCATCCTCCCAAAGGGAACCTATCAGGTCACCCCAGGAGACTATACCAATAGCGGTTATGACCGTGGACACATGGTACCCTCAGCCGATCGCACCGCCAGAAGACAAGACAACTCGGCCACCTTTTTAATGACCAATATTTTTCCCCAAATGCCTGAGAACAACCGGGGGCCCTGGCGAGAGTTTGAGAGCTACTGTCGTGATTTACTCTATCAACAGAACAAAACCTTATACATCATTGGGGGAGTCTATGGTCAAAAGAAACCCATCGCCAGGGAACGAGTCATCCCCCCCAGCCGGACCTGGAAAGTGGTGGTCATTTTTGACGGAGATGCGACCATAGACAATGTCACCTACGATACCGAGATCATTGCGATCGATATACCTAACAGCAATCGCGTAGATGAACAGTGGCAGACGTATCAAACTTCTATCGACCGGATTGAACTCGCAACAGGCTACGATTTGCTATCAGATATACCGGAGACATTACAGACCGAGTTAGAGGGACAACGCAGTCGTTATTAAAACGGGCTCCTAGGTCTCAACAACCTTAGTTTTCACACCAATAATCTGATTATCCTCCGTTGTCCCGAGTAAGTAGACATCCATTTCTACGCTACCGATGCGATAAACCTGGGGGTCTTCTAAGGTCGTTTCGATCAGATCCCGAAGATTTCGATAGCGTTCTACCAAAGTTAACTCACGGGAGTCAAACCAGGAGCGTTCTACTGTTGACTGACCAAAGAAATCATCAAGGCTAACCACGGCCAAGGGGGTATTAGCCGGATAGTTGCTCAATAGCACGCTGGGTTGCTGCCCCTCAGGCAAGACGGCAACCTCAAAGGGACAATCTGTCTCACTGCGCCACAGTAGCTCGTTACAGGCAGCTTTTAGCTCAGGTAGCAAATCTTGAGTTTTAGGCATGGAACCTTGAAAAGAGGTGAGCACTGGTCTAGTGATAGCTTAACCAGTGCGGTGTAACTGTATAGCTCACGTCAAGCCAGATTTATGGCTATCTGGCCGCTGATCACCCCTGCAGGTGTTCCTTAAAAAAGGCTATGGTTCTTTGCCAGGCAAGCTCTGCCGCCTCAGCGTCATAGCGGGTGCCAGACGGATTGGCAAACGCATGGTTAGCCCCTTCATACATGTAGATATCGGGCTCTTTACCCAGATCGGTCAATGCGGCCTCAAAGGCTTGGACAGTATCTGGAGACGGACTGGTATCTAAGGACCCAAAATGCCCCTGGATCGGCATTTGCAACGGTTCAAGCACGGCTGGATCGGTGGATATTTGGCCACCGTAGTAGATGACAGCGGCATCTAAATCTGCTGGTAAAGCCAGGGCCGTATTTAAAGACCAGGTACCGCCAAAGCACCAGCCAATACTGCCTACTTTAGGGGTTTGCTGTTCAGCGGTGAGATAGTTGTAAGCAGCAACAACATTCTGAGTTAATCGTTCAGAGTTTTGAATGGCCTCCTGAACCAAGGTTTTGGCTTCGTCACGGTTGGTGGCCACTTCACCATCGTAGAGATCAACTGCGAGGGCGGTATATCCTTCGGCAGCAAGACGACGGGTCATGGCACGAATATTTTCGTTCAGCCCCCACCATTCTTGAATAACAATTAGGCCAGGCAGAGGAGAGTCGGCATCTACTGGCTTAGCAAGATAGCCCGTAAAGGTAGGTCCCTCAATGGTACCGTAGGTAACATCTTCAGTAGCCACCGTATTAGGCGCTACATCCTTAGCTGCTGGGGAGGCAACAGGCACGTCATCCTTGTGGAGTTCTGCCATGGTGGCTGACGGGCTGTCAGCTGGAGTTTGACTAGAGGAGGGTGGATTGATCAGAGCACAGCTCACAGCAATTAAGGCTGTTGCCAGGGCAATCCCCAACAGTTTGCGCATGGCTAGAAACTTAAATAGCGTCGCCCTAAGAATAGTCGATTTCTCTGAAGAAAACCTGAGAAATCGGTTGGGGCTGATCACAAGCTAAGTCCCAGATGATGACGGGCAGTAGGCAGGGACCTGAAGGCCCGGCAGTGGGAGGTGAAGTGAGATTGTTTTTGGGCAAATATTTTTTCTATCTCTAATCTCTAAT
>JBCCJR010000132.1:0-12583 GCA_039045805.1 Cyanobacteria bacterium P01_C01_bin.118 | reverse complement strand
ACTCATTGTCAGGAGTGGTAGGACAGCATTCCCTGAGCGGAGCCGAAGGGGACGGACATGCTTACATCTCGATTACTCCACCGCCAGCGAAACCTTCTTCCCACCAATACTCCGCAAATCCGCCAACAACTTTGCCACATCTGAGTAAGGCAATGTCCGATCCGCCTTTAGCATCACAAATCCATCCGGACTATCCGCAAAATACCCCTGAATAATGGGAGCCAACGCCGGAATCGTTATCGGCTCATCGTTATAAACCGTACTGCCATCTTCCCGCAGACCAATCACCAACGGTTCAGTCTTCTCGACAACCTCTTCGTCTACGCCGGAGACCGCCTGGGGTAAACTCACCCCAAAAATCTGCACACCGCTCAGTTCCATGGAGATGATGACAAAAAACGTTAGCACCGTCATCAACACATCCATCATCGGCACCAGATTTACCTCAGGGACGCCTTTACTCTCCTGTCGTGCCCGTAGTCCCATTACTCTGCCTCCGGCTCCTCTAATGCCAGCGATACCCGGTCGCCGCCCACTGCTCGCATATCTCCCAAAAACTGCATCACATTCTCGTAGGGCAGTTCCTGGTCAGGCACTAGATACACGGTCTTTTTAGGATTCTCCTTGAGATAGTTTTCAATTTCCAAAGCTAACTGAGCAGACTCAATGGACTGGCCATTAAGGGAAGTCTCTTGATTTTCATCCATCTCTACAATGAAAATCTCATTAATGTTGGGCAGCTGATCTGGAGGAATATCTTCTGTTTGTTCCGGTGGCAGCTCCACTTCGATTAACTGCTCACTCCCCAAGGAAATGGCAACTACTACAAAAAACGCTAGTACCCCCATCATCACTGTAAGCATGGGGATCAAATCAATGTGAGGAATTTTGCTTTCCTTGCGTTTTCCGATGGCCATCTATTTTTCTATCGTGTTGTCGCCGTTGTAGGGGCATTGCATGCAATGCCCCTACAGGGGAATGTGGGTTATTGATACGCTGTTGCCGTCACCTGGGCGTCTTCCGATGCATGGCCAGTTTCAGATGCTAACAATGCAGGCTCGTACCAATGTTGACGGTAGATTAGTTCCAGTTCATTACCCGCTTCTGAGAAATAATCAGTCTGCTGACTCTGAAGGGAAACGAGAACTCGCAATACTAGCAGGGCCAAAATGGCGACGACCATCCCGGCAGCGGTAGTAATCAGGGCTTCACCAATACCGGCGGCAGCTTTGCTGGCTCCTTCGCCGCCGCCGCTGCCGCCGATGTCGAGACTATAAAAGGTGGCAATCAGACCGGTTACGGTGCCTAGCAGACCTAGCAGTGGGGAAATGGCAACGATGGTTTCTAGCAGCTTTTCGCCCTGACGCATTTTGACAAATTCGCGATCTGCCGCAGTTTCCATAGCCAGACGAAAGGTTTCGGGAGAGGCGTTATTGAGACGCAAGGGGGCAAAGAGGAAACGGCCAATGGGGGTATCGCTGTGCTGGTTTGCGATCGCAGCTGCCTCATTTAAATCCCGTGGGGCTGCTTGCAGTACATCATTAACGATTTTGCCCTCACGACGCAGCAAATCTGACCAAAACCGAGTACGCTCCAGAGCACAAGAAATCGTAAGTACTGACGCTCCAACAATGGGCACCATCACCGGGCCACCCTTAGCTAGAAAATCAAACACAGTTGCCATCGCCTATCTCCTCGGTTGAATTTGCCTGTCCGGTCCAAATTGAAGATTACAAAAACGGTATTCAAAAACTTGATTTCAAACTCGGGCCGCCGCCCTAATCATTGGTGTCCTCTTCCGCCGGGTCCGCCGGTTTTGCAGCGGCGGTAGTTGCCTCCTCTGGTTTGCTGTCTGTCGGTGTGGCGGGTGGCGTAGTAGTTGATGGGGCAGCAGCAGCCGATGTCCCTTGATTCGCCGCCGCAGGCTGGGCTATCAATACTTCTTGCCAGGTCAAATCGCCATCGCCGCCCACATTGACCAGTATTGATTCCACCCGGCCAGAGGCCACGTTTCCCGCCCCGATCACATCACATTCAAACGAATCACCGCGCTTACTGGCTCGGTAGGTATGGCCACAATCGATGGCCAGGCGCTTGCCCACCGCCTCCTTTGTACCTGCCTGAATTTTTTCCTCAAGTGAGGCCAGGTTAATCAATACCTTTGAGCTGGGCACATCCCAAACCACATTGCCCTGATCATCTTGTTGGATCACATTAATGGTGAACTGGCCTCCATCAGGAAGCTCCCCCACACAGCGAAAATAGGCCTCTGCCTGTTTAGCTACTCGGTTTGGGCAGATCACTGTTTTGAGAGACAGCCGTCGCCCCTGACGCTCAATATCGTCCTGTATCCTATTCTCAATTTGAGACATATTGAGATGCGGCGAGCAACTGCCGAGTACGGCTAGACCTGTAAGTGCTCCTAGCCGAATGATAGGGACCATTCTGCGACAACAAAAAAAGTTAACCAAAGATTACTATAACGGGGGTATTTGGGTACAAGGTAAAGGGTGGGTTAAGGGCTAGTGGAAAACCTTGATAAAGTGCTGTTGATTTATACCTTCTGTAGGGGCATTGCATGCAATGCCCCTACAGGCACCCTGACAAAACCTAACCCCCTAACTGCCGAGTCAGGTGTTGCAATTCCGGCAAAATCAATGCTTCCATCGCCAGGGTCACTGCATTACTAGATCCCGGCAATAGAAATATTAGTGTAGATTGATACACCCCAGCAGTAGCTCTAGAGGCCATAGCTCGGGAGCCGATCTCAGCATAGCTAAGGTGACGAAAAATTTCGCCAAACCCTGGTATTTCTTTGTCTAATAGCGTTGCGATCGCATCATAGGTAGTGTCCCTCGGCGCGATCCCTGTGCCCCCGTTAGTAATAATTACATCCACCGTCGGTATGAGCTGCTGCACCAGGACAGCAATCTGGTCCGGCTCATCTTTTACCAGGCGATAGGCCCCTATCTGATGTCCCGCCGCCTGCAACGTTGACTGAATCAGCTGGCCACTTTTATCAGTGTCAACCGTGCGGGTATCGCTGACGGTGATGACACCGCAGACGGCTGGTACAAAATCTGGGTCTGGGTGGGGGGTAGTCATGGGGAAACAATCTAGGGGCATTGCATGCAATGCCCCTGCCGAAAACGAAACTAGCTCTTAGTAAAGCCCAAACCATTTTGCTCAGCGTAGCGGTTCATAAATCGCATAAACCGCTCCCACTCTGCAGGACTCTTTAGCAAAAGGCGAGCTTCCAAAGCAGCGGGGGCACCGTTGATAAACTTGGCGTTGACTTCGCGGCTTACCATTTCACCTTCTTCATCTACCAGGTAGAGGCCTGTCACCTCAAAGCCTTCTTCCATCAGGGCCTTGGGTTCGTCAAAATAGAATGTAGCAGTACCGTCAGAACCATCTTTGGCGCGGGTTAGCCGCACGTCAGGAATGATTTCCTCAGCCACACCCCGAGCAAATTGGATTTCTGCCATTGCACTGTCCTCTATTTTTATTAATGACTACTAGCCGTTTGTTACAAAGCTTTAAGCTCTATCATCCCATCATATGAGTGTTGTTTAAAACACGATCCAGAAAATTTGCTGCCAGAATAATTTCTCAGCCCCACCAATAATCATTAGCAGCGTTCCTGCTCCCCTTTCTCCTCTACCCCCTCTCTCTACTTAACAACCACCCGATATCTCGACGCCAGGGGCCGTGCTTGTTTACGCAGCACCAACCCCTGATAAACCATAGCGGCGACATCTCCACAGGTGGCAATCTGGTTAGGAGTAAACATGTCTAACTGGGGATGGTTAAAGACTAGCCCAAGTTTGGTGGCGGTTGCGATCGCGTCCACTGCATAGCGAGGTATCTGGTCTTGATCCTGATAGCGGGATAATAGACCTGCGGAGTTTTTTGCTGTTTTGAGACGTAGTCCACTGACCAGAGCCAGCAGCACCTGAATTTTAAGGATGGATTGCTCCGGTGCAAAGGTGTAATCGGGAAAGCCTGATAAGAATTTGGCACGATAGGCTTGGTGAATGGCATCAGAGGCCCAATGGGATGCGGTTACATCGCGAAAAGCCACTGGATAACGCTGGGGTTTGGGCTTAAATGCTGCGATCGCCAGGCTAGCAAACTGGGCTCGGGTCATGGGGGCATCGGGCTGGTCAATGCGGGCCACACTGAGTAAATTTTTAGCCATTGACTGCCAAAAGTTATTGGCCCAGTGAGTGGCTACGGTATTACTGACGGCCACGGTATTGCTCACGGCACTGCGCGGTGGCTGAACAATGTAGGGAGAGGCTAGAGGCTGCATTCGCCCCTGGGTCACCAGACACTGATAGACCAGGGCCGTTGTCTCAGCTCTATTAATGGGCTGCATGGGCCGCAGTTTGGACACTTCAGGATAGTTCACGGCGATACTGCGACGGGTAGCCATGGCGATTTCCTCGACGGCATAGGGGGGCACCTGGACGCGATCGTCATATACGCTAAGTTCCTCCGCTCTGCCTTCCCCCAAGCTGAGGCCATTGATCAGGGCCACAAATGCCTGGGCTCGGGTCATGGGATCATTGGGGCGAAAGGTATTGTCTGGAAATCCAGCGATAAATCCCTGGGCCTGGGCTTGGTAAATCACTGAACGGGCCCAAAAGTTAGAGGCCACATCCCGAAATGCTTTAAAGCGATTAAGATTGCCACCGGTCGATGGAAAGGTGGCCATGGCCAGGGCTGCAAATTCAGCTCGGGTTACCAGAGCATTGGGACGAAAGGAGCCATCCAAAAACCCTTTGACCAGGTCCGCCTCGGCCATAGCATCAATAAAGGGAGCGGCCCAATGACCATTAACGTCATGAAAGCGGCTGCTGAGATTTAAAGACGGCGGCGGTGTTGGGTCCGGCGTGGGTGGTAATGGTTCTGGTTTGACACGCCCCAGGAGCATGGTGGGGACAGTCCCCGGATCGGGGATTTCGCTAGCGATATAGCGAATGGACCCTCTGGCCCGATTGGGATTAATTTGATTGCCGGCAGTGATCAGTGCCTGACGACTGTCGTTGAGCACGTCCCATTGACTATTATTTTCAAACCGATTGTCTCCCAGGTCCTGACTTTGGCCGATGTCAGGTTGGGCCGTATCTTGCACCCATAGGCCAGTCTGATTGCGCAGCACACGATTTTGGCGCAGTACTGGTTTGGCAGACCGGGACAGCACGATTCCGGCTTTGTTTTCGATAACTTCGTTATCAATCAGCAAGGGTGCCGACTGATCGCTAATGGCAACGCCATAGCCAGTGCCCACAAAGCGATTTTGGCGGACTTCTCCTTTTGAGCGCCGGACCATAAACAGTCCGCTGGCCTGGTTCCCTGAGATTTCATTGGCCAGCAATGCTGGTATCGCATCACTGGTAACAAACACGCCATCTCGGCCACAGTTGGTAACGCGACAGCGGGTCAACAGGGCAGAACCATCGTCGAGCCATACTCCAATCCCCCGAGGGTTGGTGACGTTGACTGAGCGCAGCTGGGCTCCGTTTTGCAACCGTAACCCTACAGACTGTTCACCAAAGTCCTCAGTTGCCAGTAGTCCACCGCCCCGAATTGTAACGGTGCCACCCACCCCCATCACCGTTACTCCAGTCGCTACGGTCAAGGGGAATGACTCACCGCTACCATAGGTACCCGCCTCAAGCTGAATAGTGGTGCCATTGGTGGCTCGTCCCAGGGCCTGGGTCAAGGTGTTAAAAGGTGACTGACGTGTTCCATTGCCTTGCCCTCCGGCACTATTGACGTATAAAACGGAGGCGGTAGTTTGCACCATGACGGCTAAACAAAATCAGAGTGGTAACAAATGTGGGGGATTAATCCACTCAGGGTAAGGGTAAAGGCATGTTGACACAACAGTCATGGTTAATAATTAGTAATTATCTTTGTTGCCCTGCTTGATGGGGATTGAGGTTGGTGCTTATGTTTATTGCCCTGGCGATTGTTAACTGTGCGATCGCATTGCTCTGTCTTGCTTTAGCCTGGCGGGTTGCGGGGTTTAATCGTCAAGTTACCCAGCTCAACCGTGATCTCAATCGCTGGACGGTATTATTGGAGGATGCTCTGGCCCAGCAAACTTTGACATTTTCTCAAAAGCGTATCGATCTGCGCCAATGGCACCTTGTCCATCTAAAATGGCAGATTCAGCAGCGGCGTATTGTTCAAATTGCCAAGCTGCTTAAACTGTTGTCTCTGTTTATGGGACGTCGGGTTTTGTGATGCGGTTGCTTGGTGGGCATGGCCCACCCTACGGTGTTCTTGGTGGGCCGTGCCCACCCTCCTGCCCTATTGCCCATTGCCGGTGGGTTTTACCCACTCTCTCCCTATGTCCGAAAACAATTCTGACCATTTTCTTGGCGGTCTGCTTGCTGGTACTGCGATTGGTACTGTGCTTGGGTTGTTGATTGCGCCTCGCAGTGGTAGACAGACGCGCAGGGTGTTAAAAAAGTCGGCTGATGCAGTGCCAGATTTGATTGAGGATCTGTCTACGAGCGTTCAGTTTCATGCTGATAAGCTGTCCCACACTACATTAGAAAACTGGGATGGCACCCTGGAGCGGCTTAAGGATGCCCTGATTGCGGGGCAGGCAGCTACACGGGCGGAATTTGCGAAAACGCCTGCTGATTCTCAACGTGACTGATTCCTTATTCTGGTTAGGACTGTCTATTTTGCTGTTGGCCATTGGGCTAACAGTTTTGGTATGTGTGTCTGTGCCAGCGTTGTTTGGTCTGGCCCGGGCTGCCCGCAGTGCTGAAAAATTGTTTGACACTCTGGATCGTGAGCTGCCCAGGACGCTAGAAGCAATGCGTAATACTGGGGCCGATCTGAGTGGATTAGCGGATGATATGACCGATGGTGTCCACAGTGCCCGCAACATTGTTAAACAGGTGGATAGCGGTCTGAGCGATGTGCGTCAGCAAGCGTCTCAGGCTAAACGGACAACTCGCAGCATTGCCGTTGGCTTTAGGGCTGCCTGGCGCGTATTGACTAAACCATCCCGACGACGCCGTCCCCCTGTCAAACCATCGATCAGACCTGAAGGCAAACCTGTTGATCAACCTACTAAGGACCGCAATACACCGGTCTATCCCCATGATGTAAAGCCTCAGCCCCCCTCACCCAAAGCGTCTTCTAGTAATGCCATGCCACGACCAACCGATGATTGACGGAAACCTGGCTTCTTCTTTACATTAAAGATAGGTAAATAAGTGTAAACATGATGAGCCTACGCTTTAAGAATTGGTTGCAGGCTTCCTTGCTGGGAAGTTTGCTGGTTTGTTGTATTGCTTTCACTACAAGTGTTCCCCCCGCCTATGCTTACGACAATCCAGAATTGCTGCCGGACGAGCCCACAATGGTGATTGACCTGGCCAAAATTCTGACTAATTCTCAAGAGGAGTACCTCAATGAGCATTTGCCCGAATTTGAGGAAGAAACTGGCTGGAAGCTCAGAGTTCTAACTCAGTTTGATCAGACTCCTGGTCGTGCAGTGAAGGATTTTTGGGGCCTGGATGACAAAAGCGTCATGGTGGTGGCTGACCCTCGGGGTGGGAATATTTTGAACTTTAGCGTGGGTGATTCGGTGTATCCGCTACTGCCCCGCGTATTTTGGATTGAGCTGCAGACGCGTTTTGGCAATCAGTTTTTTGTCCGCGATCATGGTGAAGATCAGGCCATTATGCAGTCTGTTGCTTCTTTGGAGACTTGTTTGTCCAGAGGCGGCTGCTCGGTGGTACCTGGGTTACCCAGAGAACAATGGATTTTGACCCTAATAACATCGATTTTAGGCGGTATCATCTGTGGGTTTGCCGCCCATCCCCGCAAAGAGGGGAAAGTCTTTTCCTGGCAGTGGATGCTGATCTTTTCACCACTGTGGGGGATGTTGTTTATTGCCTTTGGTATCGGTCCCGTAGTCAGCCGTACCCAGGACTTATTGCCATTAATCCGTAACTGTGCTGGCTTTTTGATTGGCGCTCTGGTAGCGTTCTTAAGCCCGGCATTTACTAATTCATCAGCCAGTGGTGAGGCTTAGGGAGTTTTGAGTTCTAAGGCTTGAGGTAACTTCCTCAGCTCAAAACTTAAAGCTTACTCTTCCACAGGGTCTTGCAAATCTTGACTGATACTTCCCCCTGCTAAGGGCTTTACCCGTCTGCCTTTGGGGAGTTCGACAAAAATATCGTAACGGAGGTTGCGTTCATCTTTGACGCTGGTGGTGATGCCAAGACTCTTGACAGCTGAGAAAAGAGCGCCATCGGGCACCGTTGGGAAGGGGATTGTGCCCTGGAGGTCGTTTAGACGGTCTACATCGAGAAAAAAGTAGCCGCTGCTTTCCTGGGGTGAAATATCCAGGAGAGTCTGGAAGGCTCTGTTGGCTTTGAGGGATTTGTTGGGGCGTGGTGCGATCGCGCTAAGCACTTCAGGGCCCATGCCAAAAAAGGTAACATCTTTATCAAGCCAGCCATGGCCCATGGAAATCCCTCCATAGAAAGACACCAGACGATTGACGGGTTGAGAATTGATCTGCTGGGGGTCTACCTCGAACCGAAAGCGACTAACCATCGCTTCGTCTAACTGCGTCCAGGTGGTCTCAGCGGCTTCTCGATCAGAAACCTCCGCCACCAATGCCAGTTGACCCATGGGCACCGGCGAATCAGTGATGTCAGCTGGGGGCAGCAGGCCAACAGCAAACTCTCCCGCCAGCCAGGGCAGCACATCATTTTCTAAATCTAGACCGGTCTGGTCCTTTAGGCCTCGGGTTAATGCATCTACAGAAATAGGCAGCATTGTCTTTAACTGCTCTGCCTCGGATAGCGACTGCCACATGGGGCCGATACCACTGGTGGATAGCATCATCACCGTTGACTCTGGCAGTCGCTGTGGCGTTGAGGAGCGAGTATTTGTGAGATCTCTATATACGGGCTGATCTTCAGGCCCTAACCAGGTGGTGGCTTCAATATCTAATCCATTGGGTAACAAGTTGGCCGTCGCTACCATGCCATTGATGCCTGGCAATGTTTCACTGCCCAGGAGCACTTCAGCGGCGACTGGGGCATTGATATATATATTGGCCATAGCAGAGGGCATGTGCACATAACCAAAGGCACGACGATAGGCATCGTCGGTGGCCAGAGAAGCGCTGTTGCCGCTAAAGCTATCGATCACGGCTTCTACGCCTTTAGCATTGGATGCAATCACTAACCATTTGTTGGCCAGAACCGTTGTCTCGTAGGTTTCTCCATTGGTGGTGGTGATGGTCTGTATCGCAATATCCTGATAATTTCGGTCTGTCCTAGTGCCGTCCTGAGGTTCTGTCATCAGTTCTTGGGCCTTGGCGGCATCGGCAATAGGGACAATGGCCACCAGCTCTGTGGCATTCTTGCTGTCGCTGGCCCTGGGTAAAAATGCAACCGTAATCTGATCGCCGATCCAGGGTTGAATGTCGGTTCTAAAGCGATAGCCATTGGCGGTAATGATGCGATCGCGCCACTTAACCAACCACCGATCTAGAAGCTTTTGCGATTCGGGTGACCCTAACTGTCGCAACCGGGTCCACTGATTATCATCGGTTGTCAGGGTAAGAGCGACTAGTGCATCCCCAGGCACTAGCTCCACGCCAGCCGGTAATTTAGGCTTTGGCGAAAATCGCTGACCGATACCCAAATAGGCGGCAGTCCCCCCCAATACAATCAGTACTGCCGTAGTGATGGTTAGTAACAAAGGCGGCCGTTGCTTGAGAACCATAGGAATAAATCTGGGTAAAAAACAAACGACGCTTGCTAATCTACCACCGGTTTACTAGATTCGACTCAGCTATTTAGGTATCAACATAAAGCAAGATGATTTCCCTCAGGGCTGGAATTCGGAGTTCGGAATTCGGAGTTCGGAATTCAGCCCTTGTCTAGATTTTTCGGTTTAAGTTGACGTGCATTTATCTCATAACCCTAAAACCTTTGGTGAAGCGGGGTAGTAGCTTTTAAGTAAAGCTTTTAGGGTGAAACTAAACCTTTTTGCTCAAAGACGATCCGAAACCTCAATAATTGCCCCCGCCGTAACCCCAATCTCATGCTACTGGGGACAACACAGTAGGGTGGGTTTTAGGGCGGCCTCCCGGCCCTAACCAGGGGGTTTGGGGAACTCGGAGGGACCCAAAGCAACCGGCTTTGCATTGAGTCGATTACGTGGAAAATACCAGTCAATAATCCCTTAACGGCGAAAGGGTTGCTCAGGGCTTGCCCCCCTGAAACCCCCTTATTCGTGGGGGCCTGAACTCCCCCACACCCCCCGCAAGTAGGATGCGGCAAACAGCGCAAATACCGGTTTGGTTCGAGTTACGGCTAGGTTAAATAGTCAGGTTATCGCCCCGATGTAAAAAAACACTACACCCACTCACTATTCCAAGCCTGATGTTTAGCTGCACTAGGCCAACTCACTATTCAGCTGCATCCTCTTCGCTTTTCTTTTTACGTCGAGTAGTCGTTGACTTTCCCTTAGCCGCTGTGGACTTTTTAGCAGCGGCGGTAGGGCTGCTCTTTTTCGTCGTGCTGGCCTTCTTGGTAGTGGACTTGGCAGTGGACTTTTTCGTCGTAGACTTCTTGGCCGTTGTAGTTTTCTTAGTGGTGGACTTTTTCGCCGTGGACTTGCGGCGGGTGGTCTTTTTCTTGGTGGCTGCCTTAGCCGCAATAATTTCTAAGGCTTCTTCCAGGCTGACATCTTCCAATTTTTTGCCCTCTGGCAAAGATGCATTCACCTTTTCGTACTTGATGTAAGGGCCATAGGGACCATCGTAAATGTTGATAGGTTCCTCTGTTTCCGGGTGTTTGCCCAGCTCCCGCAATGGTTTGGCTGCCTTGCGACCTCGCCCGCGTTTAGGCTGGGCCAGCAGTTCTAAGGCTCTCTCCAAAGTGACTTGTAAAACATCATCGTCTCCTTTTAGGGAGCGATAGTCCTTGCCCTCTTTCCCCTGGTCATGGACTACATAGGGACCAAACCGCCCCAGACTGGCTTTGATTTTGGCACCGGTTTCTGGATGCATACCTAGCAGACGGGGTAGCGATAGCAGACCCACAGCCATTTCTAGATCCACCGACTCACGGGTGACGCCTTTGGGTAGAGACACCTGTTTGGGTTTGGGATTTTCTTCTGTCTTGTCTCCCAGCCGCACATAGGGGCCATAGGGACCAATCAGGGCATAGATGGGTTCGCCTGTTTCTGGGTGTAGCCCCAATTTTTCGGGACCTTCAGTTTTTTGTTTGAGCAGGACCTGGACTTGCTCATCATTGAGATCCGCTGGACTCACATCCAGGGGAATGGACGCCCGCACCGTTTCGCTTTCGCTGCCTTCATCTTCTGCTTTGATGGCCTCAATATATGGGCCATACTTACCGATGCGGACCTTGGCGCTGAGGTCTGACAAATCTACAGTTCTGGCTTCGGTGGGATCGATCTGGCTTTCCCGAGCTTCTACCTGCCCCGCTAACCCTTCATCACCGGAATAAAATCGCTTCAGGTAGGGCAGCCATTGCGCCTCCCCGGTAGAAATTTCGTCCAGGGTGCGCTCCATACGGGCGGTAAATTTGACATCCACCAGATCTGGAAAGTGTTTGTCCAGCAGTTCGGTAACGGCAAATGCGGTAAAAGTGGGCATCAGACTATTGTTCAGCGGATGCACATAGCCCCGGTCAATGATGGTACCAATTACCGAGGCATAGGTACTGGGACGGCCAATGCCTTCCTTTTCCAGGGTTTTTACCAGGGTAGCTTCAGTGTAACGAGCGGGAGGCTTGGTTTCGTGACCGATGGGTTCTAGCTCGGTGCAGTTGGGATTGTCGCCTACCTTGAGCGGTGGCAGGGTAACCTCACGATCCTCCAGGGCTGCATTGGGATCGTCGGACCCCTCCACATAGGCGCGGAAAAAGCCAGGAAAATCAATGCGCTTGCCGGTGGCCTTAAAGACAGCATCATCTACTTCGATGCTAACGGTGATGTGGGTTTGGCGTGCATTGGCCATTTGACAGGCGACGGTACGCTTCCAAATCAGGTCATATAGACTACGTTCGCGATCCTTTAGGCCGGTTTCCTGGGGAGTGCGGAAGGTGCTCCCCGCTGGTCGGATGGCTTCGTGGGCTTCTTGAGCCCCCTTACTCTTGGTGGCATATTGCCGGGGTTTGGGGCTGAGGTATTCTTTGCCGTACTTTTGCTCGACACAGGCACGGGCGGCGGTGACAGCCTGTTGGGACAGGTTAACTGAGTCCGTACGCATGTAGGTAATAAACCCTTTCTCGTAGAGAGATTGGGCGGTGCGCATGGTGTCACGGGCCGACAGTCGCAGTTTACGATTGGCTTCCTGCTGCAGGGTGGAGGTGGTAAAGGGAGGAGAGGGCTTAGGGCTAGAGGAACGTTCGTCCAGGTTTGAGACGGTCCAAACGCTGGCCTCTAGACGCTGCTTTAGCGCCTGGGCATTGGTTTCATCCAGCAGAACAACATTCCGTCCAGCAGCGATTTGTCCGGTATTTTCGTCAAAGTCGCTACCGGTGGCAACGCGGGT